>JAGGYK010000152.1 GCA_021162585.1 Deltaproteobacteria bacterium | reverse complement strand
ATTTTTGCTCTGTACTTAAGGGGACATATTGACTCGGCTTTAACATTAGACCCATCTATATTTGACATGATAGAGATTTTTATATAAAATATAAGCGTGGCAATAAAAAACGATGACAAGGTAGAGCAAATACTCAATAGTGCAAGAGAGCTTCTTGCTGCTCATGGCATAAAAAATACCACGATGGAACACATTGCAGCTAAAGCAGGAGTGGCAAAACCTTTGCTTTATCGTTATATAGGGAACAAAGATGACATTGTAGCTAGTGTGATAGAAGAAGAGATAAATCAACTGAAAAGGAGCATTCAAGATGGTTTGAATGAGGAAAAAAACCCTATAGGGAAAATGGCAAAGATGTGGTCTAATGCTCTAGATTATTACCAGAGAGATAGTTTCCTGATGTTGCTATTAAAAGGCAATGAACTGCCGTTACCACCATATATGTATGAAAAATATATTACGGAAATAGAAAAATTTGTTGTGGATCTTATTGAGAACACTATCCAAGAAGGGATAGCTATGGGGGTATTTGTCGAGTGTGACAGCAAGATAGCTGCATATATGGGATACAAACTGTATCAGGCAGGGACATACGGAAAGACAGAAATTCTCGAAGGTTTTACACCCAAACAGATTATGAAAAGGACTATTCAGATACTTGGAAAAGGAATACTCAAGCATGAGCAAAATAACTCATGAGGACATAATCACTTAAGACATACCTTATCTAACCTGAAGCTTTAAGAAATATTACCTTACAAAGACTGTATCTATCTTGCTTATTTCATGAGGCATTATCTCAACTGAGATGGTATTTAGTATCATCAATGGGGAGATAGTCCTGCCATCTATGAATCTAATCTTCATCAAGGCCCCCTCAAAAGACTCTAAAAAGTCCCATACCCTAAATGTATTATCACCTTTTTTCACAAACGTATTCTTGTCAATCTCAACACTTACAGGTTTATCTAACTTAAATACATAAGACTTTACCTGGCCAAGTGTTGATCTTGAACATGAAAATATAGATGCCCCTTGGGGTAGGTGAGGCTGAAGTCGTGATATTATTTCCTGGGTGAGGATAGGTGATTTAAGATCCACCTGAATATATTCACTAAGTGATGGAATACCGAAAGATATAGGGGGGATAAACTTAATCTTCATAGTAGGACTAAACCCCTTGGAATAATTTACAGGCAGACCAGAGCGCCTTATAGCCCTTTTCAACATATTAGTCCAATCCTTGACCCCAATAAATCTCAAGGTCCCCTCCTTGGTAAGACCTATTACATGAGGATAGTGGCCATTGTCTTTTACTATTTCAAATATATTAATGGCCTCAGTACTGCCTTTTATAATATTTTTTACACCATGGGTACATACACCACATTCACTACAGGTATTGTATCTACAATCTGGTGTTGGTATAGCCTGATAGGCATTACTTCTTTCCTCTAGTAAAAAATCTTTGCCAATGCGCATGTCTATAAAATCCCATGGTAGAGATTTTTCTATATCCCTTGACCTGAGATAACTATGTGGGTCTACTCCTGACATATCAAATGCATCCATCCAGGTATTCAGATTAAACTGGTCCCCCCAAGCATCAAGATATGCCCCTATTTCGGCAGCCTTTAATATAACCGGTGTTAATTTATTATCACCCCTTGAAAATATTCCTTCAAGGAAGGTCATCCCTGGTTCTTGCCACTTCAAGGATATATTCCTTTCTCTGATGTGCGTCTTTAGAAAATCAAGGAGCATTGTATGCCTCTCCATAGAAATTTGAGCCTCCCATTGAAATGGGGTAACTGGCTTTGGGATAAAGGCAGATATACTTATAGAAATCCTGCCTTTCCCAAACTCCTTTGATATATCCTTAGACAGCCTGCATATGGCATCAATATCTTCTTCTACTTCGGTTGGCAGCCCTATCATAAAATAGAGTTTCACAGAGCGCCAACCAAGGTCTTTTATTGTCCTTATGCTACTAAACAGGTCTTGCTCTGTATTACCTTTGTTGATTACCTGCCTTAGCCTATCTGTGGCAGCCTCTGGGGCAAGAGTAAACCCTGTCTTTCTTAAAGAAGCAATCATATCTATAGCACCTTTTTTGAGTCCTTCCACCCTGACTGATGGGACACCTACTGATATCTCCCTACACGGGTTGGCAAAAGAGGCTATTAATGGATCTATATAACTTAGATCAGTTGCAGACAAAGAAAGAACCGACACATCATCATAACCTGTAGAAGCAAGTGCTTTTCCGACGGTCTTCACAACTGATTCAAAAGAACGTTCCCTGTATGGTCTGTATATCATCCCGGCCTGACAGAATCTGCAACCCCTGGTGCATCCACGCGCTACCTCTATCCCAATACGGTCATGTACAATCGATGTGTTGGGTACTACTATAGCCTCTGGAAACGGATAAGCCTCCAGGTCTTTCAGGATTCGACGACTTGCCCTTTTTGAATTACCAGGGGCAAAAACACCATCTATCTCAGAACATGCAATAATACGTTCATTCCGATCCCTTGTTTGAAGACAGATACTTGCTATTTCTCGGACCACATCTTCACCATCCCCTATGACAATAAGGTCAAAAAAATCGAGGAAGGGACAGGGGTTAGATGTCGACGATCCACCTGCAATGACTATAGGATGCCTTGATGAACGATGGTCTGCATACACTGGTATCTGTGATAGTTTTAACATCTTTATTATAGTAGTATATGAAAGCTCATAGAGTATCGAAAACCCCAATATATCAAATGTATTTATGGGTCTTTTCTCCTCAAGGCTAAACAGAGGTATACCTTTTTTTTCTAGGAGATCTGCCATATCAGGCCAAGGCGCAAAGACCCTCTGTGCCCATACTTCCCTCATAGAGTTTAGAATATGGTAGAGTATCTTGAGGCCTGCATGAGACATACCTATCTCATAGGTATCAGGAAATGCCAGGGCAACCCGTAGATCCACTGTAAAAGGATCTTTAAGCACCTGGTTTATTTCACCACCAATATAGCGTGCAGGCCTTTTTATATTATACAATATGTCTTCTATCAAGATGGAAATGTCATCCGTGTCCCTGACATATTAAGGAGAAATTTGGATGGCATCTCATGTTCTATCTGCAGCATAGCAGACCTACCTGTACAGTGGGTCGGTATCACGTAGTCAGGATCTATCTTTTTTAATTCATCTATGGTAGGGGCAATTATTGGCTCAAATACAGGCCCTGAAAGATGAAATCCGCCCATAATAGCATGTACATTTTCTATCCCTGTAACCCTTCTGGCATGGTTTACAGTATTTATGACTCCAGAATGTGCACAGCCGGACAATACCACCAAACCTTTTGACCTCAAATTCATTACAATTGCAGTATCATCCTCTATGGGATCCCAAATCTCGCCATTATCTTCTTCATAAAACCCATTAGGCATACCCTTCTCAAAGGCAGTCTCTCTTGGAATCTCGCCAAGGAAGATCACATATCCATCCAAAAGGGACCTTGGCCCAGTAGTCTCTACAATATTAACACCCGCATCCATGACCTCTTTTTTATCAAGCGCAGGGAAGTAGACTTTAATTTCCTCTCCAAATTTTATATACCTTTTGGGCCTAAATGCTGCAGGGTGGACAACAAGATCCAATCTGTCTCTTTCTATGGTCTTTACAATGTTCAGCATTCCACCAAAGTGATCCATGTGCCCATGTGAAAGACAGGCCAGCTCAATCTCATTAAGATTCACCCCTAGGGCATCTATATTATGAAGCACACCCCAGTTCGAATAACCAAAGTCAAAAAGGAGTGCCCTTGTCTCACTTCCCAGACTAATCCTTACTAAAGCAGAAAACCCATGCTCAGCTATTATGGAATTCTTGATATACATATCCTTCAATGGTGCTGCCCTTGAGATAATAGCGCTGCTGCTCTGATCAAGCAGGTCTATGTAGTTATCCTGCAGTGTAAGGATCTCTACCCTGTCCACTTCTTTGATTCCTATCCTATCCATAGTGTCCTCCTCTTACTTTAGTAAAACACAATTACATAAGATAACCTATCCTTATGTAACTACACAATAGTCAATTCTCTTCTGACAAAAGTAAAGGTATGATAAAAAATAATAGGGAAATAAATTTTGTCCAGGTGTGTTCTTCACTTGCCACAGTGAATATCTCGTGTTAATTGAAGATAAAAACCTAATAGGGCTTGCGGAGGGGAAAATGCCGACATTAGGAGAATATTTCAAACAAGAAAGAAAAAAAAGGGGTATTGAACTAAAAGATATTGAAGCTAAAACAAAGATCTCAGCCCAAATTTTAGAATTTATGGAACAGGATCGAGCAGACATGCTCCCGCCTAGAGCCTTTCTGAGAGGTTTTTTGCAGGTTATTGCTATAGAGTTTGATATGGATGCTGTAGAACTTATTAAGCATATGGAAGAGACCCTTGGTCCATCTGATCAACCAAAACAACCCTTTAAGTATCAAAAAGTATCACATTGGAAAACATCCCTTTTTATATTTATTATAATATCACTATTTATCTTAATAATGGCATGGCTGAGTCTGTGTAAACTGAATAAAGAGAATTCCACATCTAATCT
>JAGGYK010000267.1 GCA_021162585.1 Deltaproteobacteria bacterium | reverse complement strand
GGTACAGCCATTCGGAATGGTGATTCCTTTCTCGTCGGCCATTTTAAGAAAGAGGAGATAGGTCAATTGTTCGATATAGTCGCCGTAATCGATGCCGTCATGGCGTAAGGTGTGGCAGAATCCCCAGAGTTTGTTTACAATGTCTGACATATTTTCTTTCCTTTAATTCCCCCCTCACCCTGACCCTCTCCCGCCAGGGGAGAGGGGTTTGTCTCCATTGACAGATTTATCCCCGCCCTTGGTGGGAGGGTTGGGGGAGGGGGATAATATTTTCATTCTTATAACCTCTAACACACCTTCCAAATTCTCAAATACTTCATTATTCCAGAATCTCAGTACCTCAAATCCCTCTGAATTAAGCCAAGCATCTCTATTATTGTCTTTGTTCTTTTCAATCGCGTGTTGACCACCATCTATTTCAATCACGATCCTCTTCTCAAAATTGACAAAGTCTACTATGAAATGGCAAATCGGCTGTTGACGTCGGAATTCACAGCCCTCCAACTGTCTGCCTTTTAATTTTTGCCATAATATTTGTTCTGCATTAGTAGATCGTTTTCTCAATATTCGCGCGATATCAGTAAATTTGCCTATCATAATCACTCCACCTGCCCTTCCCCGTCAAGAGGGAAGAACTTATGGCTGAAGATAAACTTTGTAAAGAAATCACCTATGCTGCAATCGCATAATTGATTTCCGCTATCAGTGATTCAAGTTCATTATTGAATACTTTGTTGGCCTTGCCTTTGCCACCATGTCTTTCAAAGACAGGGACATACTCAAAGTCTTCCATGCCAATCGTGAGATTTTCTATCAAGTGTTCACGGATGAGACCAAGCCATTTCATCTGTTCTTCATTAAAAGACTTTCCAGTTGTTATCCTTTCCATGGCCCTGTTAACCCGCTCCTGGGCAGTGTATATCGGCTCTTCTTCCTTGGCTGCATGTTTTACCATGGAGATGATGTCAGCTAAAGCCTTGTTATGCACAAGTTTATGAGCCTTTTGCAGCTCCTTCTCAGGGAAGTTGTTACGGGACAATTTCTTGCGAAGATCCGCAAGCGCTTCTGTTTTCCATTCCTTTGGCCTTTCCAGCAAGATCCGGATGGCTTCAATATGCTCGGTGTTTTCCCTTATAAACCGGGCAAAAGAATCAAGGTAATCCTCTGGTATCTGATAGTCGCTTCCAATGCGGATCATTACCTCTGATGAAACATCATCTCCTACTTCATATCCGACCAGAAAAGCCCTTTTTGCTCGTTCATAATTCACCAGTAAATCCTGCAAGTCCTTATCCCGCAGGAGATTCATCGTGTTGGTAAAATCGTTCTTGATTTTTTCGGGAAGCTCTCCCGCGAATTTACCTATATCGCCATCAAGGATGTATCGGGCAAACTTCTCGCGGGCATCGCCGCTCATAGTGCGGTCGATCCGGTGGAGACGCTTGACGAGCACTTTTACGAAATAATCTCTGTCTATGTTCTGGTAGATATTTTCAATGACCTGGTGGATGGATATCGGTTCCTTTTCAGGCAGTTGTACCTCAAAGTCTGTTGTATTCCTGAAATACTCGATCAATGTCCCGTCGAAACAGTCAAAAATAGTGAACTTTTCCTTATTGATCGTGTCACACTTACGGGTACCCCTGCCCAGCATCTGTACCCAGAGGATTCTTGATTTGACTGGACGCATAAAAACAATAAACTCCAGGCTGGGAATATCCACACCAGTTGAAAGCATATCAACGGTGACAACAATCCTTGGTTTTGGCCGGTTTCTGAACTCTCTGATTTTCTGGAGCGGCCGATCGACAGTTGGGCTCCCCGTAATTTTCTGGACAAAATCGTCCCCCTTCCCGAATTCTTCACGACAGATCCTGACTATTTGATCAGCATGAGATGTATGAGGAAGGTCATTGACTGCGAAGATCAGAATTTTGGGAAAGCGACCCGTTTCTTCTTCGTGTTTGCAGGCATACTTTGCGATTTCCTTGATAATCTTGCGATTACTTTCAGGAGCCGTAATCTTTACCTCAATCTCCCCGGTAGGAAATTCACGTTCGTCTTCCAGCTGATCGTAGGTTTCGACCCCTGTCGTCGTATCGATAACACCAACATGTTCTCCTTGATTGAGGAAGACGCCGTTCATGCGCACATTTGATTTAATCTTTACAGCTTCATAATCAACAAGCCAGCCGGCAAGGATTGCCTCTTCCGTCGTATAACGATAAACCACTTCTTTGAAGAGAGACAGGGTATGCAGCGCCGGTGTCGCGGTGAGGCCGATCTTTATTGCGTCGAAGTGATCGAGTACCTGCCGCCAGATGGCAGTCTCTTTTGCCGTGTATCCTCGATGGCATTCATCGGCGATTATTACGTCAAAGGCATGAATGGGTATATCAATTTTTCCCGCGTCGTCTTCATAATCAGGGTCGCTTCGATCCTGAGGAAAGGCGTTTTCCCAGCCAAACAGGTTAATAGTCATTCTTTGAATCGTCGAAACATACACGAAGGTATGCGATACCTGCGGCGATGTCAGATATGAATTGGGTAAGACGTTGGGATCGAACGGCTTGTCATCATCAATATCTTCGCGACGGAATCGCTGGCTGTAAACTTCGTATTCCTGATCGAATTTATTTTTATGCGGTGTCACAAAGGTCGAAAATTCCCTGACTGCCTGTGCGGCAAGGGCACGGCGATCAACGAGAAAGAGAATTCTTCGAGCGGCTTTTGATTCGAGGAGGCGATAAATCTGCGATACGGTCAGGAAGGTCTTCCCCGTGCCCGTCGCCATTGCAACGAGCATGGCACGTTTGCCTTTCATAATGGCATCTTCAATAGCGTAGATGGCGTCTTTCTGATAAGGTCTTATACTTTCGATATCAACGGGGTTGTTCGCAAGCCATTCAAGTCCATTTGCCCTATCGTTTTCAAGGAATTCTTCAAGGGCGTCTGCGGTGTGAAAATTAGATATTTGTCGAGAAATGTTCTTTTCATTCCGAATATCAAGATACCAGATTACTTCACCGTTAGTAGCATAAAGAAAGGGGACACGATATCCTCCCCATTTGCCAGGCCCGCCAAAGGCCCCTTTGGAATATCTCTTGGCTTGTTCCAGGACGTTATAAGGCCCGACTTTCACTCTTTTGGCTTCGATAATTCCCAGTAGCTTACCTTTTACAAAGAGCGCATAATCGGCAGGACCGTTTGCGGTTGGATATTCTTCAACGGCACAGCAATCAAGGGTAGTAGTATCTAATTTTACATTATACTTTATGATATTCCACGCAGGCTTTAAAGCTTCCAGCTTCTTATTTATTCTGTCTCTTCTTGTCTGCCATTCAAGTTCATCTAACATCTACTTGCCCTCGTTACCTTAGCAGTCATTTGGAGCACATCTCTCGTGTTGAAAATGTAAAGTCAACTCTCTGGAGCATCTATGAGAGTTTTTTTTGCGTGACATGAAATGTTTATAGCACCAACAGGAGAGAAAATCAAAAATGTTACGGATCTCAAAGATACTGTCTTGGACGGGCAATCTTCTCCTTTTCTTTTGAGATTGCTTCGTCGCTGAAGCTCCTCGCAATGACATGCTCAGTTTATTTTTACGACTGTATCACCAATGGAACCAAATAACTTAAGGGGTGTATGCCCCTTCTATTGAATCGGATTGATCGGGCCTTTAATGCTGCCCTGGACAAACTGTTTGACAACAGGATCTGCTATATCCTTGAATGAGCCGGGATCTCTCTCAAAGATTATCTTCCCATTATATAACATGGCCATAAAATCCGCCAGGCCAAGGGCAGCCTCTATGTCATGGCTGATGACCAGACATATGGCCTGTAAAGTTTCAACATCCCTTCAATTTCCCCAAAATAAATGCGAACCTGCCCCTGATTTACTCTAATTTACTACCTGATTACCGATTTTCTTTTAACCATTTTTCGTCCGAAAAAAGTCAAGCATCAAGTGATGGAGTTCTTCAAATGCCAAAAGTTCTGAGACTGATCTCACATGGATTTTAAGCAGCGATGCAATGGGCGCAATAAGTTGAAGGGTTTCATCGTTCCTGACCAGTATTTTCCGTGGCAGCGCCTTATTCTTTTCTAAAAAGCTGAGAAAATAACTTCTGAATTTTGAAGCATCACTTGAAATTTCAAACATATAAAGGTCTAAAGCCAGCATTGAGCGGTGATCCATTACTGCAAGAATTCGTGGAAAATAGGGCCTTTCTTTTTTCTCCCACACGGGTGTAGGAGAAAAGGCCATTTCGATTTCCCAGATAGCGTCTGTTTGGACTGCTTTCCTCTTGATCCTCTGTATCCTGACTTCATCGACATGATCATCAAACATCCTGACCTTTTCTGCAGGCACGGGTTTTATCCATTTGTCTTCCCAGAGAAAAACATCCTCAATCTTATCAGGAACCCTGATTAAATATTTGTTTCCACAGGGCGACGTGAGCAAATCCTCATCTTCCCGGAAACGCAAAGCTACGTCCATTGACTGTTCTATGGCAGTAGTCAAAAACAACGCCTCTTCTTTTGTCAAAAACCATGGGACATAGCCCGGCCTGTAACTTCTGAACACAGGCCATCCGTTTCGCCCGCGAAACTTTAACCCAAGTCTTTTTATTAATTGAAGATCTTCTTTTTCTAAATAATCCCTGTCTTCAAATGATGCCATAAGACATTTTTGATAGTGGAGTACATCAGGATCTGTTTCACCCACCTCGCCGGATTGCATCTTGAGATATCCTCCAAGGCCATCTTCCCCCAGATATACTGCTATGGCAAACATCTCTCCGAGATTTCCCATGATACAGCAGTATCCAATCTCGCCATTGTCCGGATTCTGAACACCAAACAGATCGTCATCATACATCCAGTCCCAGCACCCCAGTTTTTTAAATTCCACAGCGACATCATACAGCCTTTGCCATTCTTTCATAGAAGGTGTCTCTTCTTTCATGTCTTATAACCTCACTTTTGTTTTTTTACAATTAAATCTTGCAGTTGTGCCTCCAACCAGATCATGCGCTAAAAAGGGGGTAAACATCTATTGTTCGCTACAATCCCCCGCTCCCATTATGCGGCATAGACCACCTCGCCTTCTTTTGCGTAATCAACCATAACAGATTCTCTATTATCCCATTCATCATGGGTCATGGCAATAACCTCAATGGGTTCAAAAATCTCATAGATGGCATCTGAAAGTATATCGATTCGCTGCCAGTGATTTTTACCCGCAAAATCATCAGATATAACAATAAGGTCAATATCGCTGCCTTCCCTGAACTTCCCTGTAGTATAAGAGCCAAAGAGTATTAATCGCCTGACCTTGATATTTCTGGATTCTATCGCTTTTCTGAAACGAGAAATTATTTCTAAAACTGTGCGTTTATCCATGCCAAGACCTCCTTGTTTTTTGCTATCATGTCCCGAACAATAGTTTGTGTGTAATCTTTCTCCAATTTATCGATATCCTCGGGATATCTTGTCATAACACTAGCTTCATTAAGCTTCACAACAAAACGCCCAATAGACTCTGGTGGTTTGATGCCTGCTTTATTCAGCAGATAAATAAGATTGTGAGTCTTCGGCAGCATAACGGATAGTCTATCCTGATAAAACCCTTTGAGGGCTTTTTCTATGGACAAATGACACATAAGGACGGCATAGAAATACCGCCCTCCACTTAGCATATATTCTGCTGTATCCATATCGTAATCAGCCTGCCTTAACCATTCCTGAGGATCTTTAGTTATTTTTCTCCCCCTGCAATTTTATAACCACCACCGATTACTCTATAAACCTTCGTTATGAGTTTATCATCAACATTTTCTAACAGGTCGATATCCATAACGTCTTCTCCCTCAAATACTCAAAACATCTCTTGCAAATTTTTAATTAAGTATACCCTCCTTGAAATTTGAGGGGCTGCGACCGGCAATCGAGTCACAGAGCAACCTCAATCTGCTGCACCTCCTCAAAAACCATAGGTGTTGGCTCCTCTTCCTGCAGGCAAAGCTCAATAACCTCCTTGATTCGAGGTATCAATTCTTCCATGGTTTTGGCTTGTGTATAACAGCTTTTTAGAGATGGGACGGTCGCTACCAGGTAACCATCTTCATCTCGTTCTATTAATACACTAAATTTATATTTTCTCATTTTGCCTCCTAAAAAATATGTTTCATCTTTCGGATTTTACCATCCCCAGTTTTTTCCGCCCTAGGTGAACACATCAAAGAGGAAAAGTTTGACTTTTTGTGAGATTATCAATATTTAAATGAGGATATATTATAG
>JAGGYK010000204.1 GCA_021162585.1 Deltaproteobacteria bacterium | reverse complement strand
TCTTTAAAGCAGATACCCATATAAGACCACATGTAGAAGCTGATAAGGAAAATTTTATATACTGGATGGATCACGTAAGCCCATATGCAACCAAGATTTATATCTTAGGGGATTTGTTTGAATACTGGTATACTGGTATTGAGAAACACGTAGATAATGTAATCAAAGCCCTCAGCCACCCTGATATCCATATCCTGCCTGGCAACCGGGACTTTCTCATGAGGGATTATACGCATAAAAATATAGATATAATAACAAAAGAGGAGATTGTATTTAATATATATGGCGAAAAAGTGCTTATTGCGCACGGACATACCCTCACAGTAGGTAACCCAGGCTTCAAGCTGTTACATAGGTTTGGGTGGCCAGTACTTAGGCTATCTGACAAGTTTTTACCTGCAACTATAAAGGATAAGTGCGCCACGTCCATGGTAAACTCATCTGCTGCAATAAGACCACCATCTTCTAGTATACCAAGGGATATTGCTTTAAGACGTGGTGTAGATAAGGTTGTATGCGCTCACCTCCACAGGGGAATCATGACAGATAGATTGATAATACTGCCTGCCTTCATGGATGATGGGGCATGGATGGAATGGGATGAGTATGGACCTAGATTTCGCAGGCTTTATAGGAAAAAAAAGTGTTGAGTTTTGGGCTATTTATCAAATGTTCTAAGTTCTAGGTTCTAAGTTCTAAGTTCTAAGTTCTAAGTTCTAGGTTCTAGGTTCTAGGTTAAAAAATATTTCAAAGCTCAAGGTTCTAGGCGAATGAAATAGTCGTGAGTTAAAAAAGATAATTTAGATTAAAGATAAAAGACGAAAGATAGTTCTATGGAAAATGTAGGGGCCTATGACCTCCTCGCAATGACCACTTTAGGGACTTTTTGCGAAACTATCAATCTCTAGCCTCCAAGCATTATCTTTGTGAGTATAGGCATGGCAACAAGTGCGCCCATCATACTGCCTATGTTGGCAAGTATGACAATCATAAGTATCCTGGTTATAGGGTTCTTCCAGAAGCCTTTTACGCTTGATATATCTTCGTATAAGGACTCAAAATCAGCGACCTTTGGCCTCTTCAGGTATGCCTCACTCAACCCCGCGAACCAACCTGCTGCAAGCGTTGGATTTAAAGATGTAATAGGTGATGCAATAGCTGCTACCAGTATAGTAATGGGATGAGCAAGGGCAATACACGCACCTGTAGCAGCAAAGATAGCGTTACATAAGAGCCACCATTTTATCATCTCATAGCCTTGGGTGCTCCCTCCACAAAAAAAACCAAGGGATACAAGAAAGAGGATAACTAAAGGAATGACCCACTTCCATATACCTCTTTTCTTTGGTGGGACATATTCTAAACTAGATTCGTCACCTACAGGACCCTTCAACCTCGCAAGGAGGCCCTTCGTATGCCCTGCCCCTACTACAGCAAGTATTCTTTTATACTTTAGATCCATGATCTTTTTTGCCATATATGCATCCCTTTCATCTAAAAGAACCCTTTTCACTGTAGAGATTTTTCCAGCAATCTCATCTACTGCTGCAGTGAGCGTATCCTTTTCTTTAAGCTTCTCGATCTCATCTTCACTAATGTCTTCTACAACAAATATAGAACTAAAAGACGACCATACCAAGATAAACCGCTCTTTCAAAGAAAGCATCCACCATAGACGCTGAAGGGTGGTCCGAATATTGCGGTCTATCAGGGCAACAGGGATACCTGTTGCATCTGCTACCTCTATAGCAGTCTTGATCTCTTCACCTGGTCTGATACCTATCTTATCTCCTATACGTCTTTGGAATGAAGCCATAACCAGGTTTGCAAAGAGTAAGGTGGCCTTTTTTTCTTTAATAACCTTAATAATATCTGTATTTTTCCACAGATCTGGATCCTTTAGCACAGCAAATCTGGCCTGACAAAGTTCAACAGCTACCACATCAGGCTTATAGGTAGGTATGGCAAGCCTTACCTCTTCCACACTTTGCCTTGAGACATGTGCTGTGCCTATCAATATGATCTCTTTGTCATCAAGTTTTATTTCTTCTGCTGGCATCAGTATCTCTTATATATTTTATAATATAGACCGTCAAGAATAGAACTGCTGATAGGAAAAATGAGTTGTATTCATTTCTATTCTATCAGTCAGGAGAGTCCCCTTGATCAGATCCCGTTATATGTCAAAGCAGGTGTGTTTTTACCTCTTGGAGAGGTCGTACAATATGTGCCAGATGCCCTCCCCCGAAAGCTAAAGCTGCTTGCATTTCCTGATAATGAGGGGGGACTTGAATACTCGTTATGCGACGAGAAGGGCTCGATTCGGTTCCAGGGGAACTTGGAAGCGAATACCCTTGGCGTTGAAGTGTCATATATGCCAGAAGACCGGGACAAGCTGGATGTGGAGGTGCAGTTGCCACAGGGTTACGAGTCTGTTCAGATCGAGATTATTCATAATGCTACAGTATGAGACCTTTGCATAATACGCATATTGTCATTGCGAGCGAAGCGAAGCAATCTCTAAATTTCTTGTAATTAATGGGATTGCTTCGCCTGCCTGTGCCTCGACAGACAGGTCGCACATGCTCCTCGCAATGACAGGTGCAAAGGTCTCGCCTTGTGCCTATAAAACGGATAACAGACAACGGACTATAAGCATATAATATTTTGACATCTCCAATTTTCTGTGTTGTTAAGAGATACAGATCTGTAAAAGAGGGGGACTTAAAGATGTTTCCAGAAAATCGACCACGGAGGCTAAGACAAACAGAAACCATTCGAAAGATGGTGAAAGAGACCCATGTCTTAGTGGACGATCTTATCTATCCCTTATTTATAAAGGAGGGTAGATCCATAAAGGAACCTATCAGCAGTATGCCTGACCAATTCAGGTATTCCCCTGATATGCTGCCCAAGGTGGTAAAGGAGATTGCATCCCTTAAAATCCCTGCTGTACTGCTCTTTGGCATACCAAAGAAAAAGGATAAATTCGGTACAGAGGCACATAAAAAGGATGGGGTGGTCCAGCAGGCTATAAAAATGATAAAGGATACTACACCTGATCTTTTGGTCATCACTGATGTATGCATGTGTGAATATACAGATCATGGCCACTGCGGAGTGCTAGATGAGGATGGCAATGTCTCCAATGACGACACCCTGGAGGTCTTAGCCAAGATAGCGCTTTCTCATGCAAAGGCAGGCTCTGATATAATAGCGCCGTCTGATATGATGGATGGCAGGGTTGGAATCATAAGGGATGCCTTAGATGATAGCGGTTTTGAAAACATCCCCATTATGAGCTATGCCATAAAGTATGCCTCGGCATTTTATGGGCCTTTCAGGGATGCAGCAGGATCTAAGCCGGCATTTGGCAATAGAAAATCCTATCAGATGGACCCTGCAAATGTCAGAGAAGCCCTGCGTGAGGCTACCCTGGATATGGAAGAAGGCGCAGACATACTCATGGTAAAACCTGCTATGCCATATCTTGATGTAGTAAGGGTTATCGCAGATGAATTCGATCTACCTCTATGCGCTTATCAGGTATCTGGTGAATATTCCATGATAAAGGCTGCGGCAGGTAGGGGATGGCTCGATGAGGATACTGTTATAATGGAGAGCATTACTGGTATAAAAAGGGCAGGAGCAGATATGATAATAACATATTTTGCACCAAAACTGGCAAAAATGCTAAAATAATGGCACCATTTATTCTTGCATGGGAAATAACAAAGGCATGTAATCTTAAGTGCATCCACTGCAGGGCATCTGCAACTAAACATAGAGACCCCAAAGAACTCACCACCCAAGAGGGGTACCGGCTCTTGGATGAGCTGGCCTACCTGGGAACCAAAATGGTAATCCTCTCCGGCGGGGAACCTTTGCTCAGGGATGATGTCTTTGACCTTGCAAGCTATGGCTCATCTCTGGGTCTACGTATGACTTTAGCTACAAATGGGTCTCTAATAACCAAGGAGGTTGCAGAAAAGATAAAGACATCTAAGATTGTGAGGGTTTCTGTGAGCCTGGACGGACCCTCAGCAGACGCCCATGATGAATTTCGCGGGGTTAAAAGTTCATTTGATGCCGCTATTAATGGGATTAAAATACTTAAAAATACGGGTGTCCCTGTACAGATAAATACTACGGTTTCAGCTGTAAATATAGGAACGATGGAAAAATTCCCTGAAATGATTGAAGCCCTTGGGGCAATAGCATGGCATGTGTTCTTCTTAGTCCCTACAGGAAGGGGGCAAGCTCTAGAGCTTGCCAGGATACAGGAATATAAGGATATGCTTGAAAAATTTTACACCGTATACAAAGATGCCAAGATAGAAGCCAAGGCCACATGTGCCCCGCAATTCTATAGGCTCCTTGCTGAAAGAGGAGAGAAAGTAGAAACAAAGGGTTGTCTGGCAGGCACTGGCTTTGGTTTTATCTCTTCCACAGGAGAGGTCCAACCTTGCGGATTCCTCCAGATACTCTGCGGCAATATAAGGGAGAAGTCTTTTAAAGAGATCTGGGAAAATTCTCATACACTCAAGGCATTAAGGGATCCAGACAGATTAAAAGGAAGGTGCAAGATATGCGCATATAATAATGTCTGTGGGGGTTGCAGGGCCAGGGCCTATGAGGTATCTGGCGATGCCTTTGGATTTGACCCTATCTGCTGGTATGAAGAAGTAAATAGTGAAGAGTGAAGAGTTAAGGGTTAAAGAGTGAAAGAGTATTTATATGAAAATGCCGTTGTCCGTTCTCCGTTTTATAGGCACGAGACATTAGGCTTAGGGGGATAAGGCTATAAGAATACTTTACGAGAGGAGGGATGGGGGCTCTTGAGCGGATCTTCCATCGCGATTTGCTAATACATCCTTAGGCGTTGCTTAAAGGGGTATCGCTCCCTTCTGAGCCTGAAAGGCGAATAGGGAGCGCCCGTAAGCAACGCCTAAAGGATGTATCAAAGAGCGATGCAGGCAAGCGAGAGAAGAACCCATCCCTAGGAAGGGTGTTTTCATCCTTCGTTGTGAGCGTGGATCGCTCATGCGGGTTTATATGAAAAAAGATGGCAGGGATCAGTTTTCAGGGATGGATGTTTTTCTCATCTCGGGCATGTTTTCATCTTTGGTTGTGTCCGACAGGACATGAGGGTTTATATGAAAAAGCTGTTATATAGTTTTGTTGGTTTCGTTGGTTTGATCGGTTTAAATGAAGTGAATAGTATTATTTCTAGATGATGTCCGCCCAAGATAACGCCATATAGCTCACTGCAGAAACCGCAAAGCACGGAGAGAAAAGACTTTTATCTTTTCCGACTGATAACTGACGACTGTTGACTGTCTTATTCCCCAGACGATAGAAATTGTTTTGCTGATTGACTCACGTCCCTTTTGTCTATATTTTTGACAAAGAAGAATAAATCATGTTGAAGATGGGTGCACTATGACGAAGATAATATGCATAACAGTTCTATCAACCTCATTGAAAGGATGACACATGGTTAGAGTAGGATTTATCGGATGGCGTGGCATAGTTGGCTCTGTCCTTATGGACAGGATGAGGGCGGAAAATGATTTTACAGGTTTTGAACCCCTTTTTGTGTCCACATCCCAGGTAGGGCAGAAAGGGCCTGATATCGGCATGGACATCCACCCGCTAAAGGACGCATATAATATCAAAGAGCTTGCAACAACAGATATCATTGTCACGTGTCAGGGCAGTGATTATACAAAAAAGGTGTATCCTCAGCTCAGGGATGCAGGATGGGATGGATACTGGATAGACGCTGCATCTGCTCTGCGCATGGAAGATGACAGTGTGATCGTCTTAGACCCGGTCAACCGCGATGTGATCGACAATGCCCTTTCTTCAGGCATAAAAAATTTCATCGGAGGCAATTGCACGGTAAGCCTTATGTTGATGGCCGTAGGAGGATTATTCAGCCAGGGATTAATTGAATGGCTGACATCCATGACCTATCAGGCTGCATCCGGCGCAGGGGCAAAGAATATGCGTGAGTTGGTAGCCCAGATGGCTTGTATCGGCAAGGCCTCCGAAGAATTGCTTGATGATCCGGCAACCGCGGCCCTTGACCTTGATCGCCGGGTGATTGAAACCATGCACGACAAGAATTTCCCGGCAGAAAATTTTGGTGTGCCCCTTGCAGGAAGTGCCATCCCATGGATAGATTCACCCATGGAAGGGGGCCAAAGCAGAGAAGAGTGGAAGGGATATGCCGAGACCAACAAGATTCTTCAGGCCAGGACCCCGATTCCCATCGACGGGATCTGTGTGCGCATCGGCGCCATGCGCTGTCACTGCCAGGCGCTGACCATCAAGCTTACCCATGATATCCCGCTTGACGAAATTACCGACATTATCGCCGCGGCCAACGACTGGGTAAGGGTGATTCCCAATACAAAGGAAGACACCATGAAATATCTTACACCCTCTGCGGTTACCGGAAAATTGTCTATCCCTGTCGGAAGGATCAGGAAGCTCAATATCGGACCGGAATACATCACGTTGTAT
>JAGGYK010000190.1 GCA_021162585.1 Deltaproteobacteria bacterium | reverse complement strand
GAGGGAGAACTGAAGCTGCGAGCGCGATATAAACATGCCCTTGGTCAGCTTTGTACAACAAATTGTCGGCTCCCCAAGGGGAGACCACGGATATAAAACTTTTTTACTATTTCAGCTGGCCATACACCAGAATACTGATTAAAACGGCTGCCTGAAGCCGATATTATTTTTGTGCCCTTTGAGATACAGAACTCCTGTAAAATCAAGTAGTTATCTAAAACGTCTTTTTTCATATAAAAGCAGTTTGCACGTATTCGCCCCAACTCCCACTCCTACACTCACCACTCATAACTCACAACTGTCTTTTTCATATAAAGCCCTTGCAATAAGGGCCTTATTAATTTAAATCTTTTGAGTCGATTTAGCTATAAACTGGAAAGAGGAGACCTTTTGATGCTTAGATACATGAGGAAGCATGCTAGAAGCTGGGTTACAAAGTTTATATTTGGAGTTATTATAATTGTGTTCATATTCTGGGGAGGAAGTTCATATTTAACTAGGAGGGCAAATAAGGTTGTCCAGATAGATAACTATATCATATCGATACAACAGTATTCAAAGGCCTACAGCAATACATTTAAGGCCTATCAGGAACGTTATGGCAAGGCTTTTGATAATAAGATGGCAGAAAGGATGAATCTCAAAGAAAAGGTCCTTGAACAGATGATAGATAATTATATCATGGAATTCGAGGCAAAGAAGTTAGGGGTTATGGTTACCGATGAGGAAGTGGCAGAGGCTATAAGGAATGTACCAGCATTCATGAGTGGTGGAGAGTTTAATATGGCGGCCTATAATCGTGTACTCAGATATTATAAACTTCAACCTGGCCAGTTTGAGGATCAACAAAGAAAAGAGATGTTAAGAAGACGCTTGCAAGATATAATTACAAGCAATGTAAGTGTAACCTCAAAGGAGATCGAGGCATCTTTCCGTGATAGGAATGATAAATTTGACCTAAATTTTGTCCGTATAAAACCCTGTGTATATGAAAAGGAAGTGAATCCCGCCCCCGAGGAGATTGAGGCCTACTATGAGGCACATAAACAGGCATATAAAATACCTCCAAAGACCTCCATTGCATATATTAGCTTTGATGTGGCCTCATACATCCCTGGGATAGATGTCACAATGGATGAGGCAAAACAGTATTATGATACCCACAGGCAGCTCTATACTACCCCGGCCAAGGTTAGAGCACGTCATATCCTTATACGTATTCCAGAAAATGCCCAGGACAATGTAATCGAACAAAAGGAGAAAGAGGCGCTAAGAATACTGGAAGAAGCAAAGGCAGGCAAATCCTTTGCATCTCTTGCAAAAAGATATTCTCAAGATCCAGGCAGTGCTGCAAGGGGAGGGGATCTTGGTTTTGTGAAAAAGGATGATCTTGTAGATGGTCTGGGCGAGGTTTTATTTTCCATGAAGCCAGGGGAGATAAGAGGCCCTGTTAGATCGCGGTTTGGATTCCATATATTAAAGGTTGAAGAAAAGAAAGATGCCCATACTCGTGCATTTAAGGATGCAAGGCAGTCCATCATAGAGACCCTGAAAAAGAGAAAAGCCAAGGATGTTGCGTATGATGACGCATATAATGCGTTTATAGAACTTTATGAAGATTCAGATTATAATATATTTGAATACGGGACATCGCATAATTTCAAGGTAAAAGAGACTACCCCCTTTACTGAAAAAGAGGTTACAGATATCCCTGGAGGATCAGTTGTAGTAAAGGAGGCGTTTAAATATCCTGAAGGCGAGATAAGTGATGTTATTGATACAGGAGATGGATATATAGTCTTTAAAGTAATAAAGAGGATACCCTCAAGGATTTCAGAATTGGCTGAGGTGGAAGATAGGGTCAGATCTGATCTTATAAAAGAAATGGCAAAAGATAAAGCAAAGGCCCATGCAGATAAGCTGGCTGCCTTGGATACGTCAGAACTTGTAAAACAAAAAGATCTCTCCATAGAAAACACAGGATTTTTCAACCGTTCAGTATGGGCCATACCTAAACTTGGTATGGCGAAAGATATCATCAAAGACCTGGCCGAACTTAAAAGACCCAAAGTATATGATATTAGTAATGATATAATCATAGTGTGGTTAAATAAAAAGGAAGAAGCAGATGTCAAGACCATTAGCGAAGAGCAGACTAAGGCATTAAAGGATAGTTTGCTTGCCCTTAAGAAGGAGATAGTGCTCGGTGCATTTATGAATCAGGCTCATCTCAGGCATAAAATAAGGATAGATAGGGATAAGCTTAGGAGTTGAGAGTTAGGAAGTTTATATGAAAAAAGGGGTCAGGGATCAGGGGCTGGGGGTCAGTTTGAGACGGGGGAGACAGCGGACTGGGATGTTGTTTTGTTTTCATCCTTCAGTGTCTCCGACAGGACATGGGGGCTATATGAAAATAGGCACAAAGCTTTGTAGGAGCCTTTTGCCCTCATCGGCCCGCTTAAGGGAACGGGCCCTACTTTGTGATACGTTCATTTTCATACTTCGTTGTGAGCGCAAAGTGCTCATGCGCGTTTATATGGAAAAGAAGTCAGGAGTCAGAATTCAGAATCCAGAAGTTAGGATATACATATAACAATCCAATCGGAGGCATTCTGGCTACTGGATTCTGGATACTTTTTCATGTTTCGTTGTGTCTGACAAGACATGAAGGTTTTATATGGGAAGATTTAAGCTTACTTCGAGCTTTGAACCAAAAGGTGATCAACCCCAGGCCATAGAAAAGTTGTGCGAGGGGATTGAAAAGGGTATCCGTGACCAGGTTTTGCTGGGGGTCACAGGCTCCGGTAAGACCTTTACCATAGCCTGCGTTATAGAGAAGATGAACAGGCCCACCTTAGTGATTGCACCAAATAAGATCTTGGCTGCACAGCTCTATGGCGAATTTAGAGAGCTCTTCCCTGATAGTGCAGTGGAGTATTTTGTAAGCTATTATGATTATTATCAGCCAGAGGCATATGTCCCTTCCAGAGACCTCTATATTGAGAAGGACTCTGCCATAAATGATGACATAGATAAACTCAGGCATAAGGCCACAAGGTCTCTATTTGAGCGAGAAGACTGTATTATAGTGGCCTCTGTATCCTGCATATATGGCCTTGGTTCTCCAGAGGCATATCAGGGTATGCTTCTTTACCTTGAAAAGGGCAGATCAACAAGCAGGGATGATATACTAAAAAAATTGGTTGAGATTCAATACACAAGGAATGATTATGATTTTCACAGGGGTACATTTCGGGTCAGGGGGGATACAATAGATATATTCCCTGTGCACGAAGAGAGCAAGGCCATAAGGGTTGAGCTCTTTGGGGATGAGATAGATGCCATATGGGAGATGGATGCACTCACCCACAAAAAGGTAACCCCTCTTACACACTTTCCCATATATCCAGCATCCCATTATGTAACACCAAGGTCGTCTCTACTTAGGGCAATTGATGCTATAAAAGAGGAACTAAAGGAGAGGATGGAATATTTCAGGAGAGAGAACAGGCTAATAGAGGCCCAGCGTATAGAGGAGAGGACAAATTATGATATAGAGATGCTCTTTGAGACAGGTCAGTGCAAAGGGATAGAGAACTACTCAAGGCACCTTACAGGACGCAGACCAGGTGAGCCTCCGCCCACATTGATGGACTACCTCCCAAGGCATACCATGGTATTTTTAGATGAATCCCATATAGGTGTACCACAGTTAATAGGTATGTATCGGGGGGACTATTCCCGGAAATCCACCCTTGTAGAATATGGTTTTCGGCTGCCCTCTGCCCTAGATAACAGGCCCTTGAGGTTTGAGGAGTTCAATGCAATTGTAAATACGATAATCTATGTCTCTGCAACACCAGGTGATTATGAGATCAAAAAGGCAAATGGAAGGATAGCAGAGCAGGTAGTAAGGCCAACAGGGCTTATAGACCCAGATGTAGAGGTAAAGCCTGCCTCAGCCCAGGTGGATGATCTGTATTCAGAGGTCTTAAAAAGGATAGAGGCAGGGGAGCGGGTTTTGGTTACTACACTTACAAAACGCATGGCAGAAGATCTTACAGAATATTACCAGGACTTGGGTTTAAAGGTAAGGTATATGCATTCTGATATTGATACATTAGAGCGTATAGAGATAGTCAAGGGCTTAAGAGAGGGAAAATTTGATGTCCTCATAGGGATAAACCTGTTAAGGGAAGGCCTGGACATACCAGAGGTATCCCTCGTGGCCATCCTGGATGCAGACAAAGAAGGTTTTCTGCGCTCACAGCGCTCTCTTATTCAAACATCTGGCAGGGCAGCAAGGAATATAAACGGGAAGGTAATCATGTATGCAGATAATATAACATCTTCTATGAATTATGCCATAAGAGAGACAGTTAGGCGAAGGGAGAAACAAAAGGAATATAATAAGGCCCATAATATAACGCCTAAGAGCATAAAGAAGAATATCAGGGATATACTGGCATCTATTTATGAGAGGGACTATGCTGATATGTCTGCTGAGATAAAGACATCAATAGGTGCTATCTCTGTAAGGGAATTGAAAGAGACAGTAGCAAAGCTTGAAAAAAAGATGTTTGCAGCAGCAGATGACCTCAGGTTTGAGGATGCAGCCAGGTTCAGGGATGAAGTGACTCGCCTTAAGCGTATCTACATGGCTGTGGAGTCGTAAAGACAATGGAAGGATCTCTGCCAAAAAAATACAGCATATATAAGGAGAGAAACACCACCATCATATATACATCTGACAGAAGGGATGTGCTGGATAAGATCCCTGCTTATGGGCCAATAGGTAGGCCATCTGGATTGAGAGGCAGAAGTAAGATTTACATTCTGGATGATAGCATGGCGGTAAGACCCCTTGTGCATGGCGGGGTGCTAAGGTACTTCACACAAGACAGGTTTTTGACCATGGAAAGGAGCATTAGGGAATTAAAGGTGAGTTTATATCTGATCTCCAAGAGCATACCCACACCAGAAATTCTGGCCATAAGGTTTATAAGAAAAGGCATTTTCTATAATATCTGTGTAATATCCGTTCTTGTTCCTGATTCCATAGATTTGATGACATATCTGGCTACAGACCATTCTAATAGCGGAGATATCCTAAAAGAGACAGGCAAACTCGTAAGGGATCTCCATGCACTTAGTGTGTTTCACTCAGACCTCCATATAAAAAATATACTATTAGACAAAAACTTCAATCCCTGGATTTTAGACCTGGACAAGGCAAGACGCCTTAGATATATGCCCTCTATATTAAAGTGGCTCAATATAAGAAGGTTCTTCCGCTCATGTAAGAAATGGGAGAATAAGGGTAGGATTATGTTGCCCGCGGATTGGGAGGCGTGTTTTATGGATGGATATAAGACGAAAGATTAAAGACGAAGGACGAAAGTTCAAAGTTATGGGTTGAATCTGATCTATCCATTTATAAATAGAGCTGACACCGATTCTTACGGTCGCGTCCGTTATCTTCACGGAACAATTTTTTTAATTGACATGTATGTATAATTTATGCATATTAATGCATATGAGAACGACATTAAACATAGATGATGAAATTTTAGAGAAGGCGTCACGTTTGACAGGCTTAAAGGAAAAAACCGCCTTAGTGCGGCTCGGTTTGGAAGCCTTGATTGCCCGCGAAAGTAGCAAGCGACTTGCGAGACTTGGCGGAACTGAAAAGAATCTACACCCAATTCCACGACGAATATCTACAAAACAATAGCCATGGTCATCGTTGATACTTTGATATGGGTTACTCATCTGAGGCAAGGCAATAGGCATCTTGAACAATTGCTACTGGATGCTGAGGTGATGTGTCACCCATTCACAATTGGCGAATTGGCATGTGGCAACATAAAGAATCGAAACGAGATTCTGTCCTTACTCCAATCCCTCCCGATGGCTCCTACCATAGGATTTGATGAATTCCTATATTTTATCGATCAAAATCAATTGATGGGCATTGGTATAGGTTTTGTTGACATTCACCTTCTGGCTTCAGCACAATTATCGGGAAGTTCCTTGTGGACTGCAGATAAAAGATTGAGATTGGCAGCAATCAAACTCGGGGTAGTTTATAAATAGAAGACCAGAATTAGGAGTCGGAGAGGGTCAGGTCTTCAAACTTGACATAAGGACAAAAGCAGGGTTCATCATAAAATGATAATTCAAGATTTGACCCTGCACCGATGCAACGTTAGGTAAAAATAGTTAATACAGAAAGGAGGGGTATTTATGAAGATATCAAAAATAGAATTATATCACGTATCAGTGCCACTGGAGCATACATTCTGGCCAACCTGGATCCCCGGGTATCCGCAAACTCACAATAGTTTTACTCTAATAAAGATCGTAACAAATGATGGAATAGAGGGATATTCTGCAGGGTCTGCCATGGGGAGAGAAAGACATGGGTTAGGTGATCTTATAGGGGGTTATCTAATAGGAGCGGACCCTGCTGATATTGATAATATTCAAAGCCTTTTGAAACAGGCAGGTATTTTGGGATGGAGAAATTTCTGGATTGAGCCGGCCTGCTGGGATATCATCGGGAAGAGCCAAGGAAAACCAGTATATGAATTATTGGGTGGGCAGCCTAGAGCTATTCCCGTATATTGCTCCACAGGAGAAATGCATGAGCCTGAAAAAAGGGTAGATGAATTGCTCGCCATGAAGGAGCGTGGGTTTAAAACAGTTAAATTAAGGGTAAAGAACAAGGAATTAAAGGATGATATCAGGCACATCGAGGTGGTAAGAAAAGGGGTGGGAGATGGTTTGACCCTGGGGGTCGATGCAAACCAGGGATGGCTTGTTACAATCGTTGATAAGATACCCGCATGGGACTTGGATCGTGCAAAAGAGTTTGCAGCAGCATGCCATGCCAACAATATTGATTGGCTTGAAGAACCTTTGGACTCCAGGGATTATGATGGCAACGCCGCCCTGAAAAAGGCCTCAAAGGTGAAAATATCAGGTGCTGAGCTAAACTATGGGTGGGATGAAATCAAGATTATGTTTGAAAAGGATTGCTTTGATATATACCAGCCTGATGCCACTTTTGCCGGGGGCATTGCTCAGGTAAGGAAGGTCATCGATACATGCCATGCAAATAAGAGGCAGTTTTCTCCCCATACATGGACAAATGGGATCGGTTATTATGTGGGTTGGAACATGGCCCTCGCGGATAAAGAGAACAATCTCCCGCTGGAATATCCGTTAGAGGAGCCTTCCTGGGTCCCAGAGTTTAGAGAAGGGATTATTGAGCCTATTATCCCTGATTCAAAGGCCATGCTTCAGCCATTTAAAAAGCCAGGACTTGGGTTTGAGATCGACAAAAATCTGTTGAAGAAATATGGAAAGAGATTCTTCAGGATGACCGAGACAAGGCTAAAGATAAAGGTGATTAGGGAAAAAGGAATTAAAGCTGCTTTAGACCTCAAAAAAAGAAAAGAGACTCAATAGAAGAGGGATGGATCAAAAAATGGATTTTGATGTAATAGTTATCGGCGCTGGCCCGGGCGGATGCTTAACGGCTCGGGACCTGGCAAAGGAATGGGCTCATGGTGATTGGGGAGGCTGCCTGCCAGGTGATACCAGCGCATGGCAGCGGCGTTGCCTCCGCGCTTTATGCAGGGCACCTTGCTGCCAAGGTTGGCGCCAGCGCACTGAAACAAGGAGAGACCAGCACTCGCGCGCTCTGGCCCTACTCTCATAAATACCAGTCAGGCAGGGGCGCCACGCTTGCATGTTATGACGTGAACAAGCTGGTAGTTGAGTCTTTAACCAATGACCAATTGAGCAGGCTTATGGAATATGGAGTCATGGCACCCGAGGACACATGGAACGCGGCAGTGCCAAAGCCTGTGAGCATGTCGCTAAGGTCATTACCCGGCCGCGTCATTGGATTGATAAAGGCCCCGGACCTTCTCGGGCCGGTGGTGGATATGGGCATGTCAATCGCTACTGTCAAGAAGCACTATAAAAATTATCCCAGGGAGTATGACTGCGAGGTTATAAAGCAGTGGAAGGAGAAGGCTGCTCAGATATTCGCGCCGCTATCAAAGATGGGTTGAGTAAGAGAACCAGTGAGGCAGGCTCAAGGGGTTGTTGCCCAAATCCTTTCTCGCTTGCCCAAAAATGTTTAAATGTCTGCTTAAGAGGATTTCCTTTGGGCAACAGCTTGGTAAGACATGAATATCCCGTTGGAATTCTTGATGTTATTGAGAAATTTGCTCCAAAACATAAAAGACTAAAACAGGCTGCAGTTATAAAAATAATTATATTGTCCGATAAGAAAGAAATGCTGATACGACCTGGAGCATGTTTGATGAAAGACGAAGATTTTCGTATGGAGCGTACCCAAGAATAAAAAAGATAAAGGGGGAGAAATGAAAGTTCTGATTGTTGAAGATGAATTTGTCAGCCGCAAACTAATGCAGAAGATTCTTTCCCCTTATGCGAATTGCGATGTTGCAGTCGACGGGGAGGAGGCGATTCAAGCCTTTAAGATAGCCTGGGAAGAAAAAGAACCTTACGACCTGATCTGCATGGACATCATGATGCCAAAGATGGATGGAAAGCAGGCACTAAAGAAAATCCGTGAGATGGAAACAGAAATGGGCATTAAGGCCTCAGACGAGGTGAAGATAATTATGACAACGGCACTAGCCGAACAGAAGGATGTTGAGGAAACCCTTAAGGAAGGTGTCTCTTGGTACCTTGTCAAGCCAATCACCAAACAAAAGCTTCTTGAACAGCTTCGCAAGCTTGCGCTGATTTAGGGTAAAAAATAAAATATAAGAATAAATGTGAACCCTTGTCCCTGATTTACCCAACTTTGGTTGTCTCCATTGGTTTGTCGCCTTCAACTTTTTTTACGAAAGAACCGAAAAGATCAAAGAGAAATTCGAGAAGGGCTTTGACCAGCTTGGGGTTTTAAACAAGTCCCAATTGGCATAGGAGGATCATATGGAGGTATTAATCGCAGAAGATAATCCAACCTCACGGAAGCTACTCGAAACCTTGCTTAATAAGTGGGGATATGAGGTGATCTCTGCCAGCGACGGGAATGAGGCGTGGAAAGCTTTGCAGGGCCAAGAAGCGCCCAAGCTTGCTATCCTGGATTGGATGATGCCAGGAATGGATGGTGTTGAGATCTGCCGAAGAGTTCGTCAAAAGGAAGAATCCATCTCAATGTATATTATCCTTCTTACTGCCAAAGACCACAAAGAAGACATTGTCCTGGGCCTTGAGGCTGGAGCGGATGACTATGTTATAAAACCTTTTGAGCAAGGAGAGTTGCATGCTCGTCTTAATACCGGAAAACGGATTGTAGAATTGCAGGCAGCGCTTTCGGACCGCATAAAAAGACTTCAGGATGCCAACTCTCACATCAAAACACTCCAGGGAATTTTGCCCATCTGCTCCTATTGCCATAAGATACGAGACGATCAGGAGAGCTGGCAGAGGATCGAATCATACATTCAGGGACATTCTGATGCCCAGTTTTCTCACAGCATTTGTCCTGAATGCATGGAGAAATATTTCCCTGACCCTGAAGTGGTGAAAAAGAAAGAAGGAGAGGATTAAACCGGTTCGATCGGTTTGGGTTAAGGTTCGGGGTCGGACCAAGCTAGCATTTTAATTTCACACAAAATACATCTCATCAAAAACAGGCGATCTTAGTTTTTAGATCTGTTTTTTTTGATACCAAAATGGATACTTTAGGAAAACGTTTAATCCTTTCTCAAAAGGATTCCTTTTGAGAAACGTTCCATTTTAGATTGATGCTTAATAATGTGGCTTATTTCAAGCTTGAGCGATTTTTCGAGTCTGTTTTTTCAGACGACTGATACGACGGCGCAGGAGATCAATCTTTTTCCGGTCCCTTGTTTCCAGTACCACCTTTTTCTCCTCTCGCAGCTGGGAAATCTTTTCCTTTATCTTCTGTTTGCTGAGCGTAACTTTTTTTTGCCTTTTTTTCTTCTTTTTTGCTGGTTCTTCATCCTTAATTTCCCTGGCTTCCTTGATAAAGGTCAGGAGCTCATCCTTTTTCATATCGCTGACTGCTACATTCTCATGGTCATGCGGGATCTCCAGGGCTATTTCCTTGAGCTCCTTAACAGTCATTTTGTCCAGGGGTTTGGTTTCTTTAAGATCCTTTTTTTTACTTTCTTCTTCTACCATCTTATGTCCTCCTCTCTCTTGCAATTTGAGCTGGGCAAACAAGAGGTCGTATCTTACATATTAAAGATTTTTTGCAAGACAACTAAAGATTATACATATCCCTGCCCCTCTAAATCCCATGATTACTATCATGTTATAAAATATCATATTGTTCAACAAGATAAAAACTCTATAAATTTCTGGGCATTCGCATATAAAAAACCTTTGCTCCTGTGGCGGACGATTCGCCTGTATTTGGCGGATAATCCCATTAATTACAAGCAGTTAGAGACTGCTTCATCCGCCTCAGTGTAATTTTTTGCTTATAGCGATTTTATCTTAATTATATCTTTTGCATTTATATGCATTGATTCATCCACCTTTAAGCCTTCTTCAATTAATTCTAAAACCGTGGATTTCTCTTCTGGAAATTTATATCCTTCGTAATCTTGTTTAAATAAAAGCTCACCATCTCTATTTACCCAAGAATTCATTGTATGATCAAAACAGACTTTAGAGGTGACATCTAAGTCTTTAATCATACTGCGAATCTCTATCAGTCGTTCATGGGGTGATGATAGGTGAAATTCTCCTCGCTCGTATTCTTCATACAGAGGTGTTCCAGGCCTTGGTACGAAAGGTCTTGATCTTATATAATCAGGATTTATTTCATTTATCACGCGGGCAGTATTTTTTGCATGGTGCTCCCATCTAGTCCTTCCACCTAAATCTGGCATCCAATATTCTGACAATTCAAAACCTGCTTCCTTAGCCTTTCTTCCGGCCGAGATATGCTCCTCACTGGTAACGCCTTTATTGACCTTCTTTAACAGTTCATCATCCCCGGTTTCTAGGCCAACATGCAATCTATTTAAGCCTGCTTCATGTATAGTTCTCAAGTCTTCTGATTTTCTCTGGACAAGAGTTTTTGATCTGGCATAAGAAGTTATTCTTTTCAAGGAAGGGAAGGTTTCCCTTAAATATCTTACAATATCTATCAGGTCCCTTTTGCGCATGGTCAAACTATTAGAATCTTGCAAAAAAGCAGTCTCTGCACCAGAATAAAGCCAATTAAAGACAGTTATGAAACTTGGATTCGTATTGAATGAAGGATCAGTTTTAATTATAGCCATCCCTACGTCTTTATTCACCTCACCGCTATATCCAAGCCTCCATGATATCATCTTTATTTCATCACTGATGGTCTTAGCTGAATTTATATCTTGTTTGATTTCTTCCACAGATCTATAGATAAAACGTGAGCCTTTATACATGTCGCAGAATGTACATCTATTCCAAGGGCAGTTCTTTGTTGCTCTTATCAAGAGAGAAAAGTTTCCACCCTCGCTTGGTGGTCTATATGGCCCAATCTCAAAGGAGTATTTTCTCAGTTTTTTTGTGGTTATCCCGTAGCTGTTATCTCCTAACATGTGTATCATCCAACCCAGCCCTTAATTTTTATATAAGGTTTAAACCCAATAAAAATAATAGCCTAAACTCTCCCTTTTGTCAATATCGAAGGGAAAAGGGGTCAAGTCTACGTTTGACTCATGTTCTTGATTCTGACACATACGGAGTATGAGTAGACCATTACGGATAGAGTATGAGGGCGTCTGGTATTATGTGATGAATAGAGGAGATAGTGTCACCGCCGCATCACATCGCGCATATCATCAAGCAGAACAAAAGGTGTCAGGTCTTGACATTGGGGTCCGCTATAATCCTTTCAAATATCCTTACGGCCAGGTTATACTTGGAGGAGTGGAATTTATAGAAAAAGAACTTGTGTCAAATGTCAAGACCTGACACCTTTCCCTCCCGAATTTCCTGTTTTGTCAAGGATAAAGATTTGACCCCATTATTTCCTGGTTATTTCATAGTTGACACATCCTATATTTACGTGCAATATTTATTGCCAAAAGTTGTTGTGGGGTTTTTGAGATGGATTTGCATAGCATGAGAAAGGCTAAAGATAATTCAAAATTTATTGTTATCGCGATAATTGTAGCTGTAGGCATCATATTTATATTACAGAACTTTGAACAGACATCCTTTCAATTTCTTATCTGGACTATCCTTTCTGGGCCAAAGTGGATTATAATAATCCTTACCTTTCTGATTGGTATGGCCTTTGGTTACCTTATAGCAAAAAAGAAGCCATCCTAATTCTCAATTTCGCCTGCACTATCTGGGCTACCACTGTCTTACGCAAGATACAGGGGCGATGTCCTCCTCGGACTTATGGTTCACCGCAAAGACCACTGAGTACCCAGAAAAAAGACTTTTCCTTTTCCGACTATCGACTTATGACTGTTGACTGTCTTAACCCTTACCAGCCCGTTTAGAAAAACGGGCCCTACAGAGACCTGTAAATTGTTACCTATTAACTATATACGCAATCCATATACTTATTTCATAAAGTGCCATCAAAGGCAGTGCCAGCAATATTTGGCTTATTAAATCAGGTGGCGTAAGCATAGCTGCCATGATAACAACAATCAGAATAGCGTATTTTCTTTTACTACTTAAAGTATGGTGGTTTACTATCCCCAGTTTAGCCAGGAAAAATATGACTACAGGCAGTTCAAATGCAAGTCCAAAGGCTAAAAGGAGCTTGGTGACCAGATTTAAATATTCCCTGATGGTGGGCAGTGCATATATATTATCAGTGGAGAAACCTAAAAAAAATTTAAAACCTACTGGAAAAACAATATAAAAGGCAAAGAATCCACCTAAGAGAAAAAAACCAGAGGCAGAGATGACAAAAGGTAGCGCATATTTCTTTTCTTTCTCAAATAGGCCGGGTATAACAAACTTCCATATCTGATAAAAGACTACAGGGATTGCCACAACGATCCCGGCAAAGAATGAAACCTTTAGATACGTCAAAAATGCCTCTGGAAGTGATGTATAAATCAGGTGAGAGTCCTCTGGCATAACCTTTATAAGAGGTGAGACCAAAAAATTAAATATTTCTTTAGAAAATGCGTATGAACACGCAAATCCGATCCCGATGGCTATAAGACTTTTTATTATACGCCACCTGAGTTCCTCAAGGTGATCGGTTAATGGGAGCCTTTCATCAGACAATCTTCAATCCTCTATCTCATCTGGATTATATTGGCTCTCTTCACATTCATCCGAATAAGAAATTGTTTCATCCGCCTCAGGCGGATCCGCAATGACATTTGAGGGTTTTCCCTTATTTATATCATGTTTCTTTTCTTTTGTATTATCTTCTTGAGTAGTATCACTTGTTGTTTTATTAGGATTTGTATCTTTTATATCAGATGTTATATCGATTTGTTCCTTTAAGTCACGAGTAGCCCTTTGGAACTCCCCAAAAACCTTCCCCAGGGTCTTTGCAAGGTCTGGTAATTTTTTTGGGCCTATTATAATCAAGGCCAATATAAGGATCAACAATAACTCCTGGGTACCTATGCCAAACATAAGTATAATCTTATAGAAGTTTTTTTATTGGGTGTCAAATGCAACGAGCTGAACGCCAAAATGTGTAAATGTTAATTGTTTTTCTTTATTCTAACGGAAGTTCCTTATAAACAGTCATGTCCTGTCGGCCACACCGAAAGATGAAAGAGAATCCAGGAGACAGGAGACAGAAGCCAGAATGCTTCCGATTGGATTATCACGTGTATCCTAACTTCTGGATTCTGAATTCTTTTTCATATAAACTGCCATGCCTGCTGGGCAGGCACAACCAAGGATGAAAATATCCTCGGGATGGGTTCCTCTCTCGCTTGCCTGCATCGCTCTTTGATACATCCTTTAGGCTTGCTTACGGGCGCTCCCTATTCGCCCCCCTCGGGCTCAGGAGGGATCGCTTCGCCTGGATGTATTAGCAAAAAACGCTTAAAGGAATATCTCAAGAGCCCCTCATCCCTCCTCTCGTAAGGGATTGAATTTATTTTATATTTCTCTTTAAGCTGAATG
>JAGGYK010000208.1 GCA_021162585.1 Deltaproteobacteria bacterium | reverse complement strand
TTTTACCGAACATGGTAAAATATTTTCCATATTTATATCAGAGGATGATTTGATATTTATAACTTATTATAATCATTAGATAAAATATTGAAGTTAGGGGGTATAAAGTTTGCATATCCATATGTCATGTCTATATATTTAGATCACGGGGAGGTATGAGATGATCAAGAAGGATTTTTTTAAGATAACAAGACGAAGGTTTTTGAAGATTACTGGTTCGGGCAGTGCATTGCTCGTATTTTCAAACCCATTAAAGATTTTATCAAATATTTTGTCTGCCAACGTAATCGCAAGGAATGATCTGGGCGTTTCCCTTAACACCTCAAATGCCACTGGATATAACTTCAAGATCTTAGACCTTGCCCAGGTTTCAGATATCCATATAGTAGATGACAAAAACCCTCTACGGTTTGAGAATTTGAAACTATTTGACCAAGTTCCTCTCAACCTTGAGTATTTAGATAAGTTCATCCAGACAATAACTAGGGATCAGGATACATTTAGCGGCAGAGGATGGGATGCTACAATCAAGTCCATCAATAATAAAAACAGCCAAGACCCAATAGACTTTGTCATATGCACTGGAGATCATACAGATACTGATATCGAGAAAGAATTAAGCTGGTTCATTGAGATAGCAGACGGCTATAAGTCTGATACTTACAAGATAGCAGTTAAAGAAGGCAGCATAAAAGATGTGGACCCAGTAGGGTTTGACTTGCCATGGTATACCACTCTCGGCAATCATGATGTAGAATACGAGGGTACCGCCAATAATGAGGGGGTAATAGAGGCACTAACCCCTATTTTTGGAGCAGATGCTGAGGATCTCTGTAATCAGAATGAGGCCATTGATAAATATAAGACATCGATAACAAGCCCTTGGTGGCATGGATTTGATCTTCAACCACCCCAGGACTATTATCAGTGGGAGGGATACTACAGTTTTGACCCTAATCCATACATACACTGCATTGTGCTTAATACCGCAAATTATAATGCTGAAGATGGGGCTTATGTAGATAGGACATGGAATTTTTCGAAAGGCACCTTAAACCGTGTACAATTTGAATGGATGAAGGATGAGATAGAAGATAATCCAGATAAACTCTGCCTGATCTTCTCCCATCATGGACCTAGGTCTTTTTTGGATGATACAAAAAATGTCCCTGCAGACGAGCTCAGAGCAACTCTTGCCTCATATGAAAATGTAATAGCCCATATAAATGGCCACACGCATAAAAATCATATTGAGGCGGTGAAGGATGATAATGGTGGCGGATACTGGGATATTAATACATGTGCTATTATAGACTGGCCACAGGAATGGAGGAGGATAGCTATATGGGATAACGGCGATGGCACCGGGGTTATTAAATGCCGTATGTTCCAGCATGAGGATAGAGAGTGCCTCGATGTCGCCTATAATGACCCTGATGCAAACCACGAAACCAGGGAGGGGGGACCAGAAGACAGGGATGTTGACCTTGATTTTGAAATACCGGAACAAGTGGCAGAAAACATTCGAGATAATCCCCCAGAAGATGAATCTGCAACAGGTGAAGATGACACCGGGAGCAACAAGACCCCTCTATTTGATGGGGGCAGCGATGATAAATGTTTTATAGCCACTGCCGCATTTGGATCCACTATGGAACCAGAGGTGATTACACTGAGAGAGTTCAGGGACACTATGCTCAAACCACACACCATTGGCAGATTATTTATCAAGGCCTACTACTGGTTGAGCCCGCCCATTGCTGCATTCATCGCATCAAGACCACGGATGAAGGCTATTGTAAGATATCTTTTCAGGCCTTTGATTCATATAATAAAGTGCCACTACCTGGGTAGATAGACTTATAGTATAGTTGTGGCTATTGCTTTCTTAGGGAGAAGTAGAATGTGTTGAATCTATGGCCTCCTATATCAAAGATACCCCGGCCTAAATAATAACCATCGCTAATCTTTTTCAGCTCATCATTTAGTGGTCTCACCCAAAATGGGTTTCCCTGCCTGTTGTAATTCACCCTCAATACCTTTTGCCCGTCTCCAAGGATTGAATCTATTACCCCTATCTTGAAATTACCAATGCGGATCATGCCGAGGAATTCATTGTATCCTCCGCGGCCACCACCCTCGTCCTCAACATCATCTGGAAAGAATTTTCGGTGATGAAAAAAACGTATATCAGGCAGGATTCCAGTGACCAGCCTGACCTCGAAATATCCTCTTAATTCCTTGGGATCAGGTGTTGATGCCTTTGCAAAGTCTTCCTTTAACCGTAAAAAGTCTTTTAAACCCATATCTTCTCTCCTTAATCTAATAATTTTGCGATCTTTTCTGCTGCCCTTGTTGCAAGTGCCATGATCGTTACCTGGGGGTTTACCCCAAGGCTTGTTGGTATGCTGCTTCCATCCACCACAAAGAGCCCGGGAACATTGTGACACTGATGATTGGTATCTATAGCAGAATCTTTGCCAGTTAGTCCTATCTTTGCAGTACCTACTGCATGATAGGCACTAAGGAGTAAGTTTTTTGGTGTCCATCGCCTTTGCTTCACCTCCTCTAAGTCTTCGGGCCTTTCCACTATGGGATGGTCAAAGGTCGACAGGAACAATTTTTTTGCACCTGCTGCAAAAAAAACCTTACCCAATATAGTCATACCCTGTATAAGGTTTTCAGTATCCTTTTTATTTAGATAGTAAAAGATGAAGGGAAGATCTCCGATTCCGGGCCTGACAAAGCCTGTGCTCGTATCCTTTGCCATGCAACCAAATATTCCCAGGTGATGATATGAGGAAACCATATCAATATATTCCTTGCCTATACCAGGCATAACAGTTGCTATAATCATAAATGGGGGCGTGCCCCCTTCAAACATGAGACCTTCATCATGAAACTCATCGATCATATATCCTTGTGGTATACTATAAGGGTTTTTCATGTCCTTATCAGGAAAGATCCCACCCACATAAATGGCCGGGTGTATGGTCAGGTTTTTTCCAATCCACTTGTTTCCTCTTACCAGATGGTTCTTCTGTATTATTGTGGGCGTGATAAGAGTACCACAAGACAAAACAGTTGCCTTTGCAAAACATGTCAAGGAGACTTTTCTCCCATTTTTTCCTTCGCCAAAGGCCTTTATTCCTATGGCCCTATCTCCGTTAGTGAGGATGTCTTTTACCTCAAAGCCTGTAAATAGCTGGGCAGCCGCATTCAGTGCCTTGGGTATATATGTCAAATTGGTAGACTGCTTTGCATCCTTTGGGCACCCCTGGGTACACACACCTTCGCCCTCGCAATCAATAGTATTATGCTTAAGGGGGCCGCAACTGTAACCAAATTTATCGCAGCCTTGTTTGATGACTTCACCAATAGGACCAATATACTTGGCCTCACACTCTTGAACATGGATTATCTCCTCCACACGTTCAAAATAGGGCGCTATTTTTTCAGGTGAGAAATCAGTTAACCCATCAGTTACCCACTGATTCAACACATCATCTGGGGTACGAAAACATGTAGCTGAGTTTATCAAGGTAGTGCCACCAACTGCCTTCCCCATCTGTAATGGTATGAAGGCATTGCCAATAGTTGCAGTGATTCCTCCATTACGATAGGTCATGGGTATCATATCCTTTGGATTGCCAGTAAATACATCTCTCCTGTAGAAATGGCCTGCTTCGATGATGGCAACAGCAAGGCCCTTTTCTGCAAGTTCCTTTGCCACCACAGCACCTCCTGCGCCAGTACCCACTACTACCACGTCTGCCTCTATGGTCTCGTCTGTATCAAAGGAGCTTGCAGGAAATATTTGCCGCATCCAGCGGGATTCTGGTTCAGGTTTGATCTTTTCTTTACGATAGGGAATTCCCATAGATTCATGTACATCAGGAGAGCTTACATACGAAAACTTGAATGGGAGACATATTGCATTTCCAAGAGTGCGAAGGATGAAACTCTTAGAATCCATCAAGGATTTTAAAAACTCAAAGCGCTTAAGTTGACTAAGCCTGATAAATGTCTTGCCATATTTCAGGAGAGGAAAGAGATTAAATAGTGCTATGAAAAGTGAAAAACCCCAATATGCCAAGGTAATTTGTCCAATATCCTCCTCCAGTCCTTCTAAGATTTCTTCTTTTTTCAGCGGTAACTCAGGGCTGTCATAAAATACGGTATCAACTATTGCCAGTGCAATACCATGAAAATGGATCTTTCTGCCCTGGTTCTCTGTGGATGGAATCCTTTTCATAAATCACCTCCATTTATAGCTGGTCTGGGTGGAAGTTTAGGTTTTTTAACCCCGCCGGCCTGCCTCAGTTCACTTAACCTTTGTCTCAATGACTTAAAAATATCAGGGAATGTGGATTTGGCAAGCATCTTCTCTATAAACCCCGGCATTGCACGACCTACATCTAGGGTGGTAGTGTATGTGACCAGGACATGTGTATCATCATAAGGCTCAGCACGCCAGTAGCCCTGCGAATCACGAATAGGGCCACTCACATAGAACCAATAGGTTGTATGGCTATCTTCATCAATAATATATGAAAGCCTGTACTCAAAGTTTAAAAACGCCACCTTTGCCTTGCAATCTACCAGCAGTCTATCGTCTTCCCAACACACAGGCCTGTAATATACGACATTGGGCAAAAACTCATCAAATGAATCAAAATCCGTGATTATCCACCATACCTCTTGCACGGTTCCTTCTACCAGGCATTGCCCTGTGGGGAGATAAACTTTGGTGATAGGATGCTGTTTTAAATCCATGAGGATCTCTCCATTCTCTAAGGCCTGACGCCTCTGGTCGTCCATTGGGGTATCTTCAGCCAGAAGGGGCAATCCCCCTAATGTAATCAACAGAATAATAGTAAAAAACACTCTTGAGCACCAATACATAAAAACCTCCTCAAAATAAATTCTCCATAATCTTATGTAAATAAACGCAATAAATAATGCTAGAAATTGACTTATTTGTCAAGTCTTTGAAAGATAATGTGTTAACAAAGCTAATATGTCCCCTGTAACTACCGTGCTAAAATGTCCCCATTA
>JAGGYK010000302.1 GCA_021162585.1 Deltaproteobacteria bacterium | reverse complement strand
TGTTCAGACCGCCTGTGAGAGTGATGCCAATGCCCTGATTCCCGCCATTGAATCTGCAAAGGAAAGTGGAACAGAGGTTATTGCTCCCACGATGGGTTCACAGAAGGAGGATACCATACCACTTTCCGATTTCACCTTTTCAAAAAAGGGTAAGGTGATTTCCTGTCCAGAGGGTCATACCCCTGTAAAAACAAAGCACAAGAAAAACAGCTACATAGCGGCATTTAAAATCGACCATTGCAGTAATTGTCCAAAGAGAGACAAGTGCCCTGTCAAAGCAGGGGAAAAGTATTATTACCTTCGCTACAAAGACAAGGTCTGGCGAATTGCCATGCGCAGGGCATACGAGAAGACCGATGAATTCAAAGACAAATACCGGTGGCGGGCAGGGGTAGAGGCAACCATGTCTGAGTATAACAGAAAAACAGGTGTTAAAAACCTTCGTGTCCGGGGTATGGGGGCTGTGCGCCTCTGCGCGACCTTAAAGGCAGTTGGCATCAACATCTTCCGGGCAACTGCGGTCAGGAACGCAAAAATCTCTCCAAAACCCATCCAGGAATGGACATATCGGTGTGTTTCTCGTCTGTGTTTCTATGTGAAAGAACGATTGTGTACGTATTTGCGTACATTTGGTAAAATATTTTACGAATCTACATTTTCAGCCGGTTTTTCGTGTAGATCCACCAGCTGACTTTTTACGAGTGCATCAAATAATAGCCTTTGTGTAGAAAAAGTCAAGTGAAAGATAATTTTTTAAGATTGTCATCTACACAAAACCAAATAGTATTGGTTGACTATAATTTATAAAAGTAGTTTAAATAAAAGTAAGCTTTGTGGAGGTGTTATGGCATTATCAAGTAGTAATTTTCAATCGGAACTAGAATATATTTTCAAGAGTGCAGTGAGTGAAGGAGAATTCTGGATAGTTGTAAGGTCTGGTGATCTTCATAGGAGGTTAGGTGATTATTCTGGGCCAAACCACAGGATGCCCATCTGCTGTAATGTCATGAGAAAGAACATGAAACCTGGTGACGAGATAGTGGAGAAGCCACCCAAGGATAATGGAGCAAACCTGAAGATATCTTATAGGCTGCCCAGATAGGGATTGGACGTTTTACGAATATATATAGGCATATGGGGTTCTTATCAATTTGAAGATCGGATTTAGCACAAATGATATAATCCATTGGGCGAACAGGTATAGTTATCCAGAAGAGGATCTGGCCTGTAATATCTCTATAAGGATAAGGAATGCAGGTTTCATAGAAAAAGAGGATTTTTTAGCACTTTGCAAATGGAAGTCACCGAGAATCATGAGGCATTGCGGGCAAAATAACGCAGACTTTATCAGGGAGATTACTAGAGTAGCTTTCCATTCTGAAAGCGAGCAACTACGAATAGAGGCCCTCACACTGCTTAATGGTGTCAGTTGGCCCACCGCATCGGTTCTATTGCACTTTGGACATAAAGATCCCTATCCCATCATGGATTTCAGAGCATTGTGGTCACTTGGAGTAGAGGAGCCGCCTCATAAATACACGTTCGAATTTTGGTAGGACTATACTCAAAAATGCAGAGAGCTCGCTAGCATCGGCAATGTCACAATGCGTGTGCTCGATAGGGCTTTTTGGCAGTATTCAAAGGAACACCAGCAAAGGGAGAGATATTAGTAATGAGCGAGAGGGAGAGGAGTTCCTTGGGAGGGAATAAACCTCCGGTTTGCCTGGGCAAGGCTCATGACGCTCCGGTTGCGGTTAAGTTCCTGAACAGCGAGTTCAAAGGCTCCGGAAGGGATATCAGGGTTAAGTCGCTCCAGAGCGGGACGAAGGCGGGATATTAAAATAATCTCTGACTTGGTTTTTCGTCCCAACAGACTTCCGCAAACCTGCTCAAGCTCGTGGAAGCAGTTTAACGTTTCCCAGCCAAGCTCGGCAAACAATTTAATTGCGGGTTGTTCCACTAAAGCGTTTTTTGAATAATCATTCTGTGTGACCTAAACCAGCCACTCTTTCGGTGGTGCGAGTAAAAATTCCCGCAAAGGAATCCCTTGAGCTCCCACGAGCAATTTTCTTTTTACCCGGAACTCCTTAGAAAAGGCATCAATACCTGGAAGACTCGTTTTCTGGAGGCCGCTTTTTACCTCGATGGCGATCAAATTGTCTCCACGCTGTAGGACAAAATCTACTTCGCGGTTGCAGCTCGACCAGTAAAAAAGCTTTGCCTGTGTGCCCTTAAGCCCGTTGACCAATGTAGCGCCGACCGCCGATTCAACCAACCGGCCCCAGTGTTCTGAATCACTTTTAGCTTCATCCAGGGTAAGTTGCGACGGCGCAGTCATGAGAGCCGTATTGAGCACCTGGAGTTTTGGGCTTGAGGCCCGACGGCGAACTATCTGTCCCGCATATTTAGGCAAACCCATCAGTAATCCTGCGCCTTGAAGCAGATTCAGGTAATGAGCAAGAGTGGTGGTATTGCCGGCATCCTGAAGCTGGCCAAGCATTTTCTGATATGAGAGAATCTGCCCTGAATAGGCACAACCAAGGTCAAAGAGCCGACGAAGGAGAGCAGGTTTGTCCACTCGTTTCATAAGCAGGATATCCCTTGAAACTGTGGTCTCTATAAGAGAATCCATAATATAATGAGACCAGCGCATGGGATCATTGATCAGATCCGCGGAGCCGGGATATCCGCCATAGAAAATATATTGTTCTACGTTCCATCCAAAGGCTTCCCGCATTTCCGAAAAAGACCAGTGCGTAATCGGAATAACCTCGAATCTGCCGGCAAGACTTTCTGTCAGTCCTCTCTGTACTATGAGGGGCGACGAACCGAGTACAATTACATACAGTGAAAAACTCCCTGCAGAATCTTCATCCCACAAGCGCTTTACGATTTCAGACCATCCGGTGATCTTCTGAACCTCATCAAGAACAAAGAGCGCCTTGCCTGTTCGTGTCTTTGTGCGCGCTGCTTCCCACTGCTGCTCAATCCAGGAGGTACTTTTCAAGGTTGGTTCATCTGCTGAAGCATAATGGCTCGGCATTTTAATGTCATCGATAAGCTGACGTGCAAGAGTTGTTTTGCCTGTTTGCCGGGGACCTGACAGTACCTGTATGAAACGCCTTGGCTCGGAGATCCTTTTGAAGATAACGTTATAAATCGGTCTCTTAAACATGTGTATTATCCAATAAATAACAATTTACTCAATATTGTGATTAAATTTACTCAATATCCTGAGTATTTGTCAAGCCCTTTATTTTCATCTATTGGAACAGTTACAGTTTGGTTACAGTGTGCATTACGAAGAAAAAAAGTTGTGACCTTAAGAGCCATAACCCTTGATTTCACTGGTACCGGAGCCTGGACTCGAATCGAGATAGGCACAACGCCCAGTGATTTTTGAGTCCCAAGGCATGATTTGTCTTTAAATTGGCATAAAGAAGAGGCTAAGGATTGATTTATACCAAGTTGCATTCAATCAGTTAGTTTACAAAATTGTCATTGCGAGCGCAGCGAAGCAATTGAAAGCCTAGATTGCCACATCGCTAAAGCTCCTCGCAATGACATTGATTGCAACTTGGTATTAGATTGCAACAAAGGGCAGATTAATCTATTATTACAGTTCCCGTATTGCCATGTACCTGTACTTGGTCTCCAGTGCTAATCAGGTTAGTAATATCACCTTCAAATCTGTCCATCATCGGGATATCAATAGTAATGGCGCACAGGGCCAAAATAGGATCAGCCTTTTGGCATAGGATGGCAATAGGGGCAAATTTTTTCTTCATAGCCTCATAGGCAATGTAAGGGGCTACTGTACCACCTTTGCCAGTGGGACAAACCAAGATCTTTCCCGCCAGAACCTTACCCTCCATAGGATGGCCCTTGGATAAACATCCGGATGAGAGATCAAAATCCCCGATAAAGGAAAAGGGGATGTTTATCACTATGGCTTTACCACTAACGCTGCCACCATTTACTACGCGGCCTTTTAAAACCCTTTTGCTCACCTCTTCCACACCCCTGTTATAGCAGACTCAACACAATCCTGGGTAGTTCCATATATCACCCTAGCCCGGGTTAGCCTACTTATATAATGAGCTGCCTTAATGGAATTGGTGGCTAGAGTCTTGGTTCCATTGGGCAGCCTGCCAAAGGGTACACCCGCCATACAGCAACGGGCAAAAACACCCCCTGCCTGCTCAATGATATCAATAAAACCCATTCTTCCGGCCAGGGTAATTATCTGCTCTGCTGAGCCTAACCATAAGCGAGTATTGCTACTTACTTTCCTTCCATGTAACAATGCAGCAACCTGGCCAATCTCGGTAACAGTCAAATGAGGACAGCCAAAAACCACCAGGTCAACATTTTCTCCATCCTGACCAGGATATTTGGCATAGGATTCCAGCATTTCTTGTTTTCCCGCAATTATCTCATCAAGGACTTTCTTTCCTCCCAGAGACGCTTGTATTGTTGGTGCTTCTGGAGTAATACCTGCTATATGGCATATTCCAACTGCTCCAGATACCGCAAGAGGTACGAGTAGGCTTTTAAGTGATTCAAAGGCAAGGTTGTTTGGCAAGCCGTCAATAACTATGTTTTTATCCTGTGCCTTCTCTCCTATGTAGTAGCTTACGGCTTGTAAATCCGTATCAGTGCAATTGGCTATATTAATGCCTTTTAGCCTGACAATGATCTCGGCTAGCCTCTTTTCTGGCTTTAATAGCCCCATATATGGGGTTCTACCTGTTATAGCTGCTGCCAGGACAGTAGTAATCCCCTCACGGTTAGCCCTAGCTCCGATCAAAGAATTTGCCATCAATTGGACCCCAGAGCCCATCCAGGAGATAATCTGTCCCTTAAGGGCGGAATTGCCGACCAGTGTGGGCAAACACGTAAAGGTTTGAAGAACATTCAGGCGTTTATAAATAGGTAGCCGTTTATTAAATAACTTGGCTTCAGCCTTGGCAAAGTTATCAGGCACGCCCATTTCCTGCCATTTATCCATATCAAAGAACCCTGAGAGGGGATGAGTGGTTGTAATCCCCACCCCTAGTTTATCCACCCCATCTGTAATATCCAGAAGAAACTCGTAGGGGTCAATCGCCCAAATGTGCGATGAGATGACAGGGGCTAGCCTCTCTGCATCAAAGGCTTTTCCATACTTTACCAGTATGGATATGGCCTTCTGGATCCCTCGACCTTTTTTACCAGCCAGCATAGCCTTTTCTTCTTTAGTTAGGATCATCGTATCTTCACTACCTAACCCGGACAAGCCGGGACCAAGAAGGCAGGTAACTACTCAGGTTCAAGGTTCAGGGGTTCACGGTTCAGTGGTTAGAAAACAATCAACCTTAAACCTGACAACCCAAGCAGTTACGATTTTCTTTTGCCATTTTTGCAAGAACTTTACAACTAAGGGACTAATCAGTGTAATCTGATTTCATGTTAGTCCTCGTCTTGCCTATTACCTCGCCATACTTAAATATCATCTTCCTTTGTTAGTTTTGTCAGCACTACTTTGCATTCCAAGCGCTGCCTTATTTTAGCCTTGCTCCATTTGCGGAACCCCTGAATGGATTTGGCTGATTCTCAAACAGGGCAGTCTCTTTAATCAATCCCCATGTCCTGTCGGACACTGGCGGAGGACGAAAATATATGTTATTTTCGTCCTAAATTCAAAAGTAGGGCCCGTTTCCCTAAACGGGCCGATGAGGGCAAAAGGCCCCTACAGCTGAATACTGACTGCTGAAAGCTGATAGCTACTTTCATATAAACGCGCATGAGCGATCCACGCTCACAACGAAGGATGAAAACACCCTTCCTAGGGATGGGTTCCTCTCTCGCTTGCCTGCATCGCTCTTTGATACATCCTTTAGGCTTGCTTACGGGCGCTCCCTATTCGCCTT
>JAGGYK010000286.1 GCA_021162585.1 Deltaproteobacteria bacterium | reverse complement strand
TTTTTTTATGCTCCTTTCTTTGATCTGTGTTGGTGATAAAAAAGGAGCATTTTCTTTACCTTAAGCCAATCCCTCTCCTCATCCCCTTATGCCTAATGCAATATTTGGGATAAATGGTGCAAGTTATAGGCTCAAAAATAAACTGAAGAATAAAAATTTATAGGAGCAAATCTATTGACAATCAGAATCCATATAATTTTGGCCTGTTGAGTGAGGAGCAATCTTTGATTGCCCGAACGAAACAGGAGGCCAAGCGAGCGAAGCGGAGCGCCTGTCTGCCGTGTTTGGCACAGGCAGGTGGCAGGCACTTGCTGTCGGCTTGTTCCTTTGGGAGCACCCAATGGGTAGTTTATTTCTTCCCACAGAATCAGAACATATTATGCAAGTATTCTTTATACAAATGGGTCAAGCTGAGAGTCGGAAAATAAACCGGAAAATAAAAACCTCTAAGGAGGGGTCATTTTTATCTTCCGATAGGGGGTCAAATGTCTTGACAATCAACACCTGTAAAACTCAAATTTATCCGGATTAACATATTCAATAACTGGATAATGATAAGCAGATGGTTGTAGATATTGACCTATGGTAAGAATATCACAGTCCACATCACGTAAGTCATCCATCACACTGCATAACTTCTCCCGTGGTTTCACCCATCCCCCCAATTCTAAAATAAACAAGAAATTTGGTGCTTACACGTTTGATTATTTATCAATACGGCAAATAGGGTGCCATGATAAAAATAAAAAAATGATTGCCTTACAATAACACCCTAAAAGCCAAAAAAACCTTCTTTTCTCCTCCATGTTCTGCCTCAACGTATTCCACGCTAACAGGGGCACCGATCTTAATCTGCTCTGGTTTTTCGACGTCTACTCCCAAAATACGAGCTAGAATCCTTGCGCCTTCTTCCAATTCAACAACACCGCTACAATAAGGGTGTGCTCTATCAAACCCTTCCTCAACCATTAAAGGGGCACCTGTTCCTATAACCGTATAGGCAACAAGTTTTCCATTGCCCTTCATCTCCACTAACTCAACCTCGTCCCTCTGACATTTATCACATATAGGTTTTGGAGGAACAGAGGTATGACCACACTTCTTACACTTAGAACCCATCAATCTTTTCTCTCTAAGAAATTGAGTGTAGGCTAAACTGTAAAAAGGATTCTCAGCTACTTCCTTAAATTTCTCTTCTAAGGCCATTTAAAACTACCTCCTCTCAAAAATGTTAACTACTACGGTAGATCCATGTGCTCCAACATTATGCATTAATCCTAGACCAACGTCCTTTTTTTTAACTTGCCTTGGCCCAGCCTCTTCCCTCATCTGTTTAAAGATCTCGACTACCATTGCCGTACCAGATGCTCCTATAGGGTGCCCCTTAGCTTTCAATCCGCCATCCATATTGATCGGTAGCTTTCCATCTAGTCTGTTTTCCCCTTCCCGAATCGCCTTGACTGCCCCACCTGGCTTGTAAAAACCCAAATCTTCCATAGCAAATAGCTCAGCTGCAGTAAAACAATCATGGACTTCGGCAATCTTTATATCCTGAGGTCCAACATCTGCCATTTCATAGGCCTGTTTTGCTGCCTCTTTAGTTGCCCTTATCGAGGATATTTCTTCCCTTTCGGCCAAGAAATAATCACTGGCCTGCCCAGTACCAATTACATATATGGGTTTATCCGTAAAGTTCTTGGCTATCCCTTCAGCCACCAAGAGGACTGCGGATGCTCCATCACAAATAGTAGAACAATCAAATAACCTCATAGGCCAACCTATAATAGGATTTTGTTTTGGGTCATGCAAAAAATCCATCTCATCTGCCCAATGAGGTTCAGGCCTCCCTTTTTTAACCTCTGATGCAGCTCGCCTTTTCATAATCTCTGGGATGGAGGCATCAAAATGTGCATGTGAATTCATGCTGGCATTGTAATGACTTTTTATCCCTATCATCATAAAGTCTTCAGGCGTAGTACCATATCTTGCCATATGCGCTGACGCCATGGTGGCATAAATCCCAGGAAACGTCTCACCAGCAGGAACCTCAGAATCCGGATCTAGGGCAGATGCAAGGACTTCTGTAACATGAGTAGTATCCAGGTTGGTCATCTTCTCTGTACCACCAACTAAGATGATATCGTATATCCCAGATGCTATCGCTATAACAGCCTCACGGAATGCAACCCCACTGGCCGCACATGCATCCTCAAACCTAATACATGGAATGCCGATAAGCCCGATCCTGTTAGCGGTAGCAGGCGCCATGTGAATTTGCCTTTCAAAAAGATCACTACTAAGATTCCCTATGTAAAGAGCCTCGATATCCTTGGGCTCAAATCCCTTATCCACCGAACCTTTCATTGCTTTGTATGCCTCTACAAACAGATCTGTAGCTCTTACTCCTTTAGGATAAACACCAAACTTTGATACTCCAGCCCCTACAACTGCCACACCCCTATTAAGTCTTTTTGCCATCTCAATCTCCCTTCAGTTTGGTTAAGGCCTCCTATCCAATAGGATATGCCCTCTTCCCTTGATCAAAAGCAAACTCCTTTTTCAATTTTTACCTTTCCTCTATCAAGCTCTCCCCAAAGGTAGGTTCTATTGCCAAAGAATTTGAATCGTTAAATTCTTTATCAATGCCGGCGAGGTATCTTGCCAGCCTTTTCCTTTCGTCATAGTCAAAGCCAAGGTTCAACGCGATGGTCTCCATAACAGGTGAACCGCCTCCATGGACCCCTGCAATCATGTAC
>JAGGYK010000164.1 GCA_021162585.1 Deltaproteobacteria bacterium | reverse complement strand
AGAATTCAGAATCCAGAAGTTAGGATACACGTGATAATCCAATCGGAAGCATTCTGGCTCCTGGATACTTTATCATGCTCCGCCAGTGTCCGACAGGACATGGATGTTTATATATAAATAAGATTTATGATATTGGAGTAGCATATGCTTAGATTCTATACTGCAGGTGAGTCGCACGGCAGGGGTGTATTTACCTTTTTAGATGGGGTCCCTGCTGGATTAAAGGTGGATAGGTCATTGATAGATGCTGATCTTATAAGGCGCCAGGGTGGTTATGGCAGGGGAGAACGGATGTCTATAGAACACGACAGTGCAGACATCCTATCCGGTCTGAGGCATGGCTATACCCTGGGCAGCCCTATATTGATAGCAGTGTGGAATAAGGATTTTGAGAATTGGAAGGAGATTATGGATCCATGGGCGGCATCCCATGGGAGAGAGTTATATACACCCAGGCCCGGCCATGCAGACTTGGCCGGTGCTATACGTTTCAGACATACAGACCTGAGAAATGTCTTAGAGCGTTCCAGTGCCAGAGATACTGCTGCAAGGGTAGCAGCAGGTGGACTGTTGAGGTCATTTTTAAAGGCATTGGACATAAAAGCATACTCATGGGTGACAAATATAGGCGGGATTAAATTTGATGGCCCATTAGACAGGGACTTAAGGGATGAATCCAGCGTTTTTTGCCCTGATCCAGATACCACAATAGCTATGGAAGAGGTGATAGACAAGGTCAAGGCGGGGGGAGATACAATAGGAGGAGAGTTCAAGGTTGTGCTTAAAGGCCTGCCTGCAGGTATAGGCTCATATACACAATGGGATCTGAGGCTTGATGCCTTACTAGGTGCGCATATCCTGTCTATCCCTGGCATAAAGGCCCTGCAGATAGGCAGCGGTGTTGAGTGCGCAAACTTACCTGGCTCTATGCTGCATGATGAGGTTCTTCCCACCCATCCGAAGTCCAGGGCCTCAAACAATGCAGGAGGAATGGAAGGAGGGGTATCAAATGGAGAGCCCATTGAGGTGACATGTACCATGAAGCCTATTCCTACACTTAAGAAAGGCCTGCGCTCTATTGATATAAGAGACGGGAAGGCCAAAAGGGCAATCTATGAACGTTCTGACTATTGTGCTGTGCCTGCAGCATCTGTTGTGGGAGAGGCCATGGCAATTATAGCCGTAACAAAGGCCATATTACAAAGCTTTTTCCACCCGTCCATGGATGCACTCATTGATGCGTTTGAAAACCATAAAAGATACTGGGAATCCCTATGATATTCTTGACCGGTTTTATGGGCTCTGGCAAGACATCTGTTGGCAAGGCGCTTGCCAGGATTTTGGATAAGCCATTTATTGATATGGATGCCCTCATTTCCACTCGTTCAGGCTCCAAAATATCTGAGATATTTAAGCATGCGGGAGAGGCTGCATTCCGTGCGATTGAAAAAGATGTATTACTCGAGTTAGTAGGATCTTATACAGATTGCGTAGTAGCAACAGGTGGAGGACTGCCAGAGGATCCATTAAACAGGGCCTTGATGAAGGCAAGCGGTATTATTGTAAACTTAAAGTGCAGTTTACCTGCCTTGATCAACAGGGTAGGGGATGACTCGAGCCGTCCTCTATGGGGGGCTGATATAGACGGCCTTTTTTCAAAAAGACAGCTTATATATAAAGATGCTGATCTTATCATAGACACTGACGAACTAACGATAGATGATGTTGCGAAAAGTATATGCACCCATGTAAAGGATAGGTATATTCAAGTGCCTGTTGCCTTGTCCACCCAGCCATATCCTGTATACATTGGTAAGGATATATTTAAAGACATTGCAAAAATCATGCACAGGCATACCAGACCTGAAGGGATATTTATCTTAGTAGATACGACAGTCTATAACCATTACATGCCACTTATAAGAGACGCACTTGAAAATATTCAACATCATATTATGATCGTCCCTCCAGGAGAAGGCTCAAAGACACACTCTTTCTTAGGCAGGGTGCTTGATGAAATGCTTGGGATTAGCATAAATCGAGATTGGGCATGTATGGCCATAGGTGGTGGGGTGGTGTGTGACCTGGCTGGGTTTGCTGCAAGTATTGTTATGCGAGGTATCCCTGTAATACAGGTGCCGACCACGCTGCTTGCTCAGGTGGATGCAAGTATCGGTGGCAAGACTGCTATAAACCATGAGTTGGGTAAAAATCTTATAGGTACATTTTATCAGCCCATCTTTGTGCTTTGCGATATAAGGTTTTTAGAAACACTTGAAGGCGATATCTTGGCTAGTGCCCTTGCAGAGGTCCTAAAGTATGGGATTATAATGGATAAGGACCTCTTTGAATATCTGGAGGCAGAAGGTGCGTATGATTATAAAGAGATTGTAAGGATGTGTGTGAGGGACAAGGCATATGTGGTCTCTATGGATGAGAAAGAGGCAGGCCTAAGAAGGATATTAAACTTTGGACACACCCTTGGCCATGCCATTGAAAAGAGGGCAGGATTTACCATATTACATGGTGAGAGCGTGGCCATGGGTATACTGTTTGCCTCATGGTTTTCTTCTGAATTAGGCCTCCTTGATAAAAAGAGTATGAGGAGAATAGAGAACCTGATAAAAGGTCTTGATCTCATAAAGCCTGACATATCATTTCCAACCCCTGCCAGCTTGGAGAGTCTGCTGGTCATGGATAAAAAGGCGTATAAAGAGGGCATCCAGTTTGTGTTGACACCATGTATAGGGAATGCTATTGTAAAAAAACTGAGTATTCCTAGCATACTAGATGCCTACGAAAGGTTTATTCATGGATATAAAAAAGGCATTTGATGAGAGCAGGTTCCTGGATATAGCAGATGCAGCAGATGAAATAAAAAGGGTCGAAGATAGGCTTATGCTGGGTATCTCTCTGCATAAACTCGGCAAAGCCAAGGATGCACTTGAGGTATTTAGAAACATATACGAGCATATTGATTCTCTTATAAGGGCTGTATTTTATATGGGGATTATCCACAAGGACCTAGGGGATATGGATTTAGCAACAGACTATATCAGGTGTTACCTTGCATTCAGACCTGACGATGATGAAGCCAAGGATGTACTCTCATCTGAAAGCACATCCGGGCTCATAAGTGAGCCATCCTTGGAACTTGCAAGGCTCTATACAAAGCAGGGTCATTTCAAAGAGGCAGTTGATATATACGCAAAGTTATCTGCCACCTCAGATGATCCGGAGGTCAAAAAAGAAGCCATTAAAACTCAAAACATGCATATTATAAGAACCCTTGAGGGGTGGTTGGAGGTCTTAAATAGATGAAGGTATTAGTAATAAATGGGCCAAATTTAAATATGTTGGGCAAAAGAGAGGTAGGTATATATGGGAATACAACCCTTGGCGAGATAGAAACCCTTGTTAGGAAAAGGGCGTTGGAGTTAGGGGTAGAGGTAGAGCTTTTCCAATCTAATCATGAAGGTCAGATCATAGATGAAATCCACTCAGCGCTTAAGGAAGACATAGATGGCATAGTTATAAACCCTGGGGGTTATACCCATACATCTGTTGCCATAAGGGATGCGCTTTTATCGGTTGATAGGCCATTTATAGAGATACATATAAGCAATATAGCAAACAGGGAGACATTCAGGCAGGAAAGCCTGTTTTCTGATATAGCTATCGGGACTATATCAGGCCTTGGACCTTTGGGTTATGTATTTGGCCTGGAGGCATTATGGGAGTTGTATGGGAAAAAGACTGGATAGGGCAAAGGGTTATCTCAAAGGGCTTGATGCCATAATGTTTACCAATAGGTTGAACATAGCCTATGTCTGCGGGTTTGCAGGCGAGGATGCCACGCTTGTTATAACAGAAAAGGATGCAGCCTTATTTGTAGATTCAAGGTACACCATCCAGGCAAGGGATGAAGCCAGAGGCGTGGATGTTTATGAGGTTTCGGATAGATGGGATGCAATCTTTGGTCATATAAATAAAAATGGAATAAAGACCCTTGGCATAGAGTCTAATGTAATGGATGTAGATACATTTATTATGATAAAGGACAAGTTTAGGGGTGTTGAGATTACTCCAATAGGCAGGCAGTTAAAGTACCTTCGTATACTCAAGGATAATGATGAGGTGAACCTGCTCAAACACTCAGCCCTGATATCAGAGAATGCCCTTCAAAGGGTGTTAGAAAGGGGTATTACAGGCAGAAAAGAGAAAGATGTAGCCTTTGATATAGAGTTGGAGATGAGAGGAGAGGGGGCCACCTCAGTTGCATTTGAGGTGATTGTGGCATCCGGTCCCAGATCTGCCATGCCACATGGAGTGGCATCTGATAGGATTATAGGCGCTAACGAGGCAGTTGTTATAGATTTTGGTTGTGTATATAAGGGTTACTGCTCTGATCAGACAATTACAGTGCTGACTGGCGAGGCAGATGATGCATTTATAGATGTCTATAATTGTGTCCGGGATGCGCAGTTCAAGGCAATTAAAGGTGTAAGTGCTGGGATTGAAGCCAGAGATGTGGATGCAATGGCAAGAAATTTTATAGATGAGCATGGTTTTGGGAGATACTTTGGGCATGGTCTTGGTCATGGTGTTGGGATGGAGGTACATGAGGCACCAGTACTTCACCGGGATTCAGAAGATATTTTAGATATCGGCATGGTTTTTACCATAGAGCCGGGGATATACATACCAGGCAAGTTTGGCGTGAGAATAGAAGACACATTTGTGATTACAAATAATTCTTGCCAGAGGATAACAAATCTTGATAAAAGTATTATAAAAAGGATCGGTTAGGGGGCGATTGTCTGAAATCTTGCAGATTTCAGGCAATCAAATGCAAAATGCAAAGTGAAAAATGCAAAATGACTGGAGAAGGCAATCTTGACGGTCTCGTAAAAAGTCTTTTTAACTTGTCATTTCGAGTGACCTGCCTGCAGCAGGCAGGAACGAGAAATCTTTCCAATGCAACATGCTGAATTCACAGGATTTCTCCCTAGGGTCGACCTGCCTGCAGCAGGCAGGAATGACTGATTCACCGAGTTTGACTTTTTACGAGTTCATCAATTTTGACTTTAAACCTTTCATTATTGTCATCATTGTCATCTGTCAGATTCTGACTTTTGCACTTTTCATTTACAATGGATGCTCAAAATTCCATTGAATTTTGAGCAGATATGTTAGGGATGTCTTAATGCAATACTCTACATCGGATTTTAGAAAGGGTTTAAAGATCGAAATATCCGGGGAGCCGTTTATCATGGTGGACTTCCAACATGTAAAGCCAGGCAAAGGCGGTGCATTTGTGCGAACAAGATTGAAAAGCTTGGCTACAGGTAATGTCTTAGACAAGACATTTCGATCAGGAGAAAAGGTAGACGTCCCTGATCTGGAGCAGAGGCATATGACCTACCTCTATAAGGAGGATTTGAATTATTATTTTATGGACTCTACCTCGTATGAACAGATATCTATAAACAAGGACCAGATAGGTGAGGCTTTAGAATATTTGAAAGATAATATAGAAATAGATGTCTTGTTTCATAACAAGGTGCCAATTGGCGTGGAATTGCCTTTGTTCTTGGAATTAAAGGTGGTAGAGACAGACCCTGGGGTCAAGGGGAATACTGCAACAGGTGGATCTAAGCCTGCTGTATTAGAGACAGGTGCTACTATCCAGGTGCCCCTTTTTATTAATGAAGGGGATATAGTAAAGGTGAATACCAAAACAGGTGAGTACATAGAGAGAGTAGGTTAGATGGATTTAAAGACTGTAAAAGATCTTATAGAGCTCATAAAGGATACAGACATTGTAGAGCTGGAATGGACAGCAGATAGGATACATATAGTAAGGGGTGGGTCAGGTCGTGTTGGTCAGGAAAAAAATGTTGATGGAAGATTGCTCTCTGTGGCCTCTGCCAAGGACATGCCCACTGTAACAGTGACATCTCCACTCGTAGGCACATTTTACCGTTCTTCATCCCCAGAGACCCCACCTTTTGTGCAGGTAGGTGATAGGGTGACTAAGGGCCAGTGTCTGTGCATAATTGAGGCCATGAAGTTGATGAATGAGATAGAATCTCATGTGGATGGGGTTCTAACAGCCATCCTCAAACAGGATGGAGAAAGGGTTGAATACGGGGACCCCTTATTTATTGTAGAAGAGGTATGAGGCGCTTAATACCAAATTGCAATCAAGTCATTGCGAGGAGCTTTAGCGACGTGGCAATCTTACAGCCTTTAGATTGCTTCGCTACGCTCGCAATGACAATTTTATCCGCCTTGGCGGATTCGATAACCACCTGATTGAATGCAACTTGGTATAAGGCTTATACTGGATGGCCGTCCTCCCCCTGAAGCCAATATGGCAAGAGATCTCCAGTTGCTCCAGGATGTGGCCAAAGGCAGAATAAGTGGGGCATTGAGGATATATAATTGGAAAAGCCCTGCCATCACCATAGGTCATCATCAAAAGTCCTTTAGACCTTATGATAACACCCTTGATATACCGGTGATAGTAAGGCCTACAGGTGGTGGTGCAGTGCTTCATGTAAATGACATTACATATGCCCTGGCTACTCCTATGAAGGGTGTCTTTGCATCAGGATTGATTGAGACTTATGCACTTATCTCAAAGGCCTTTGCATATGCGCTTTTCAGGATAGGCCTGGATGTAGACATTAAAGAAGGAGGGACAGGCTTTTCTAAGCTTTGCTTTGCAAGAAAAGCGCCTATGGATATTACACTTTGTGGCAAAAAACTTATGGGTTCTGCCCAGTTGCGTACAAACGGATGCCTTTTGCAGCAAGGGGTTATACCAATCAGTGTGGATAAGACTCTTATTACAAGGGCATTCGGGCCTGATGCCCTCTCGTGGGTAACCTCAATAAGAGAGGTGGTACCATCATTTGATATGGATGCCTTTATCCATCATCTAAGGCATGGCTTTTCTACCGTCCTTGACGTGTGCCTTTCGAATAGCAATTCCGATGATGCCCAGTGCTGCCACGCTTACACAGGTGATGTATAATTCCGGCGAGAGCATACTCGATACCATCTTTTCTCCGATGAATGTATATATAAAGATACATGGGAGTATACCTATGGCGGTAGCCTTCATAAACTCTCTCCATGATATGCCGGCCGCCCCTGCAGCGCTGTTTATCAGTACAAATGGTATTATGGTTATCAACTGAAAAAACAATACTATGAGGTAGCCTCGCCTTTGTATTGAGATCTTTATCTTATAAGATTGGGGTGACTCTTGCGGATTGCCCCATGCATGATCGATAGATAATGCCTTTACTAAAAAAAAGGCTATGTTGGCATTTATAATCGCTCCGATATAAGATAGCAACATGCCATAGAAAGGCCCGAACGCGGCAGCCCCTGTCACTAAAAGCAAAGAAAGCGGGGAGAACAAAGGCATAAAAGAGACCATGGCTATATATATAAATGCACCTGTAAGCCCCAGATCAGATAAGGTCAGCCTCAAATATATCCAGTCTTGAAGCGGATATGGTTCAACTATCTTTAGTGTTACTAAAATGGCAAAGAAGATAATGGCAATAAAGACTGTAAAACTGAAGGCTCGCCTGACAGGGGAGGGGTTGTCAAACTGGGAAGAAAGCCACCTGGTTATATTAGAGGGGGTCTTGATAATCCTGTATATGGTAGAGTCTACCCACAGACTTTTAAGCCTTTGCTTGATTCCCATGACAGAAAGGTATAATATATTTAGTGAACAGTAAATAGTAAATAGTAAACAGTGAATAGACTTATATGAAAACAGGTACAAAGGAGTTGAGGAGTTGAGGAGTTAGAGAGTTGAGGAGTTGAGGAGTTAGAGAGTTGAGGAGTTAAGGGTTTATATGAAAATGCCGTTGTCCGTTTTATAGGCACAAGACATTAGGCTTAGGGGGGATAAGGCTATAAGAATACTTTACGACGTGTATGCCTCAGGCACAGAGAAGGGATGAGGGATTACAGTAAAAGGCATAAAGATTGCATAAAGGTCAAGTGATATGAGACATCAGGGTATTTTTATCATAGTATTATCTATCTTGTTAATATCCGGCTGTGGCTCTGATTCCACTACTTCAGAACAGGCAAACATGGAAAAGGCGCTCTTTGTATCATATGCAGGAGCCAAGTCAGGCGAGGAACTTAATAATGTAATGATAGATGATCTGGAGGATGTGGTATCAGATGTGGTCTCTATAGTTGAGGCATATGTTCTAGCAACAGGGGAATTACCTGAGCGCATAGACTTAGATAACCCTCCCTCTGGAATAACTGTCCCGGCTGGAATGGGTGGGTATATCACCGCTACGATTGCAACCTTTTCTGCCAGCGCACATTTGACCCTTAATAATTACACACTTGGTTCAAGGTCATATTCTGGCACCTTAGATGGAGATGGTATCTTAGACATTAGTGATATTACAAATATAGACTTTTTGAGCTTAAATGTAGGTACACCATCCCTTGAGATTACATACACTGGAAAGGGATTTACCACATGCACATATAGCAACTGGACATTTTATAAGGATAATTCAGATGGTTATCCAGACTATACACTAAATGGCTCTTTTAGCGTGGACGGGAATATATATAGTTTTGCAGGGTTTATATATACCAGGACCAGCAGCTCATCTTTAGATATAGCTGGTGCAGCAGGCTTTGATGGTGCATCATATGCAATAAGTGGCAGTGTAAGCTACGATGCATCCGGCATATGGACATCCGGAGACATGACCATTGTTACATCAAGCGAGGGCGCCAGCATAAGCCTTAATTCTACAACAGCAACTTTTTATGGCACTATGGGCACCTGGACCAAGGATGGCTGGCGGGAAGACAGGCTGGCGCCGTGAAGATAGTCGATAGTCGACAGTCCAAAAAAATAGTCAAAGTAGGAGGGGGTCAAATCTTTATTATTGACAAAAAATCAAATCTCTAAAAAGCTTAGGAGGCGAATTGAGAAGAATTTGTCAAGATGAAAGATTTGCCCCCCCTTGAACTCCATAAAGCATTATAAAAGCTTAAAACGCTGAGACCCTGCCCATCTGAGTGAATGGCGTTGTTATGCCAAACTATTCCATTCATCAGTGGATAGAGGACGATCAATGATTGATTCTACTTCGCTAATCATCATTTTCAATTGGGGAACAGAATATTCAGAATTTGACGGAACACTTAAACGGTGGTTTTCAAATATCATAAACTGATGACGGGTTCCTGAGTATGGCCCATCGAAACCGAGTCTCCGCAATCGTTTTATGAAAAGCCTTCGTTTACACGGCTGCCATTGGCTCATGAGTAGGTTTTTTGTTCAAATCAAATTCGTCGATAACTGGGAGATGATGGCCTAATTTCAGCCCAACGAAAATCCATTCTTCAAGTGTGGACTGTAATTCGTTTTCACATTCACGCAATGTTTTTCCGAAAGCAATTACCCCTTTGCATCCAGGAATTCGACCGGAAAATGTCCCATCTTCCAATTTGTCATATTCGGCATGAGACAATGCACTGTCAATATAGCCTGTAAGAATTGATTTAAGCATTTTAACACTCCTTTTATTTAATTTCTTGGCCGAACATTTATGTATAAGGTAATTGATATCCACATATTGAATAGACAAACAGGCAAATTTGCTTGCTTTCAATATTCAATATAGCGTATGTCTTCCGCGTCATGAAAAACATGATAAAATAGGGCGGAAGCCATGTCAACTAAAAGTAATATTTTTGATGATATGCAGGGGTAGAGGGGTAGAGGGTCAAATCTTTATTATTGACAAAAAATCAAATCTCTAAAAAGCTTAGGAGGCGAATTGAGAAGAATTTGTCAAGATGAAAGATTTGCCCCCCCTT
>JAGGYK010000261.1 GCA_021162585.1 Deltaproteobacteria bacterium | reverse complement strand
TTTCTATCTCAGGATCAAGGGGTAATAATGATTCTTGCCCGTGGATGATATCTTCGATCCTCTGCACAAGTAGTTCCCATTTTGATTTAGATAATGAAAGTTTTCCGAGATTAAGTAAAAATTTTTGTCGTGGTCCTCTTGATGTACGTATTGATTCAACAAGTCGTTGATACTCAAAAACCTTAGACGAATAAGGGTTTTTCTTGGAAACAGTCGTAATATACATGCTTATAAGTATAAGCTATGTAATAGGCCTTGTCAAGGGGAATTATTCTAATGGGTAACTACATCAGATTTCTGGAAAAGAAATGCTGGTTTTATGCGGGTTTAGGTGTAAAAATTAGGTGCTTTTTACCCTTTTTTGCCAATTAAGGGGTAAACTTGGGTTAAGGGGGCTATTGAATACCACAAAGAAGGTGATATTTTTGAGGATATGAAAAAATGGAATCCAAAACAGCATCCAGGTCATGCTGCAGCAGTATTGAAAGTGGAAAAGGTTTATTCAGGCTCCGAAAAGCTTTCATAGGCATAACGCTATGGATGAGGCGATGACTGGTATTGTAAACGATGGTACAGCTGCCTATTATAATCCTGCAGGCTTAGCTTATAGAGAACATTCCTAAAGAGCTTTGACAAAAAATTGATCCACCCCCTACTAAGCACTCAACAATAATCATGCCGAACAGTATTTACTCTGACCCCATTTCCCGCTACCGGTTCCTGCTAATCTGAGCATAATATCTTGACCAAAACAGACTGCCCAAATTTAGACGGTGAATTTGGTTTTTATCCCCAATTTACACAAAAGATTTTATACCACCGACTCTTTTCAACTTACTAGCTAAGAGGCACAGTTTCTTTTTTAGGTTGGCCTACAATCATGGTTACAAAAGCTGCAATTACCGAAATAATGATCGAGATTTGCACTGCAAATGTATATGCCCCTGTAGAGTCAAATATTTTGCCCAGAAGCAAAGCACCTCCTGCTAATCCAATAATCTGAAAAAGACCTGCTATGCCAATGAGCTTGCTGAAGTGCTCAACGCCAAATCGTTCGCCCAAAAACAGAGGAAATAATGTTCCAAATGCTCCCAAAGCAACGCCATAAAAACCAACAAAGACCCAGACAAATGAACTAGTATGAACAAGGAAAAGAATAGCACCTAACCCGATTATATGGAATATCCAAGTAACTATGATAAGTCCTTTTTTCGAAAACCTATCTGCTAGTGCCCCAAACAAAAGCCTTCCTATGACACTAGCCCCTAATGCCAAACTCCAAAAAAGATTTGCCTCAGCAACCCCGGAGGCCCTCAATAGAGCAATCGCATGCTGTGTCATCCCACCAACTATAACACTGTAAAAAACCATGAGAAGACAGATTAGATAAAAAGGCAACGTTTTTACCGCTTCTCCAACGGTAAAACTTATCCCTTTGGGTGATTCTTCCATGCTCGCTGTCAAAGCTGAGACTCCATCCTGCTTAAGTCCAATATCTTCAGGCTTATCTTTTATTACCACCAGAACCACAGGCAAAACAATTATAAATTGTACCGCCCCTAATAACCTATAAGCCCAGCGCCAATCAAAAGCATCAACGGCCATGCTGGTCAAAAAGACCATAACCATGCCTCCAAGCCCAATGCCGGTCATGATAATACCCATGGCTGTTCCTCTTCTCTTTTCAAACCAAAAGGATATGATCGTCTGGCATGGAACCAACCCCACACAAGCAAGTCCAACGGCTAAAACAACAAACAATGCGTAATACTGCCATAATTGCTGGATAAAGCCGAGCATTATTAATGCTAAACCCATAACGATAGAACCAAAGGACAGGACTTTTTTCACCCCCAGTTTCGATACAGCTAACCCCACCAGTGGACTACAAAGTCCTACCAACAGAGCAGCAATAGTAAAGCCGAGTGATATCTCTGTCCTGCTCCAGCCAAAGGTCTTTTGAAGCGGTTCTAAAAAGACTGATACCGTATAAAATCCAGAGCACAGTCCGGCAAAAAGAACAATAAAAACTGCTGTAACTATCCACCATCCATAAAAGATTTTTCCTTCATTCTCCATAGCTTAATCTCCTATTAATAAATTTTATCGGCCCTTGAACACAGGCTTTCTTTTCTGGAAAAAAGCAGCGGCCCCTTCTTTAAGATCATCACTGTTAAAAGCATCTATTATCATTTTTTCAATCTCGCCCTGGTCTTCTTCTCTAACGCCTTGATAATGAAGGAGCTTATTGAAAATATATTTATGACTTTTCAGAGATAAGGGGGCATTACCAGCAATTTCTTCAGCCAGATTGTACGTAAAAGAATAGATCTCTGCCTTTGGCACAACATAGTTGACCATCCCCATCTCTTTAGCCTTTTCTATGTCATAATATCTGCCCGTGAAGAATACCTCCTTGGCATTTGCAAGCCCTATGACGTTTATAAACTTTTGAATCCCTGAAGGATGATATACAACGCCCAATCTTGAAGGTGGGACGCCCATTTTTGATGTATCAGCAGCAACCCTTATATCACAAGTAACAGCCAACTCACATCCTGCACCAAGAGCATAGCCATCTATCATCGCTATAACGGGATAAGGATAGCTTTCTATAGCATCAAGACCTATCTCCAGAGGATTTTTCCCCTTTAACTCCTCTACAAGTTCATCTGGGATATCTTTGGGTATCTCTGTTATATCATATCCAGAGGAGAATGCCTTGCCACCTTCCCCCCTGATTACCACTGCTCTAATATTGTCATCTCTTGAGAATTCATTCAGATATTCAGCAATCTTCAACAGCATTGCAGGGTTTAGTGAATTTTTTCTCTCAGGACGATTGAGGACCAAAGTTGCTACAAAGCCCTTTTTGTCAACGAGAACTACATTACCTGACATAATATCTCTCCTTTTTAATTTCTGTCCCGTTATTTATTGTTTGGGAAAAATTTTCCTTCTACAAAACCTGCCCACCCTTTTTGAAATAACGAACATAACCAGGCCCACAGGTGAAAGTAGACCTGTATTCAATGAGTTCTTTGTATTTATTATACTTCTCAGTGTCATTTTTTATGTGATTAATACACTTCAGGGCTTCTTCAGAAAGTCTTTCAAAAATATAGCTTTTATCGTTGCTCTCATTCATTGCCTCATTTATAACTCTTCCCCAATCAATGAGCATCTCTTTTGCTCTCTGGATGGCAGAATGGGGATCTCTGGCAGAGCCAAAATGAGTATAAAGAAGCTTTATTATATCTAATTGTTCCAACCTGTTAACTGAATTCACAGCACTTACAAGGTCAAACTCAGGTGGGGGTGTACTTGGAAAACATACATTCACTTCCGGGAAATAGAGTCCAAGAGCCTCTCCCGCAAAAAGCACCTTGTTCTTTTCATCATAAAGACTGAGGTGATGGGAAGCATGGCCTGGGGTATGAAACACCTCAAGCTTTCTATCTTTCCCTAAATCAATGATTTCTCCGTCTTTCAGGGGGTGGAGTTGATCTTCAGGTACAGGGATTACATTGCCGTACAACTTCTCTGCATTATCTCCAAACACCCTTTTCATGCTTTTGTACAGTCTTTCAGGGTTGGCAAGGTGTGGAACACCTTTTTCGTGTGCGAAAACCTTCAAATGAGGATAATTTTTACAGAGCGAACCAGCTCCTCCCGCATGGTCAACATGGATATGACTGAAGATAAGATAGGAAATATCCCCCGGGCTATAGCCTATTTTTTTTACGGAATCTAGAACTCTATCTATAACGGTAGTTGGCCCTGTATCAAAAAGGGCTATCTTATCACCTTCAATAAGATAGCAACTGCTAAATTTGGGATTGCCTGTCCACATTTGATCTATTGCGTAAATACCCCTGTCAACTTTTTCAATGAGGTTCATCTGCTTTCTCCTTTTTTATAAGAGCATCAAACATTAAACCAAAAGTGCCACAAAATCTGCCATATTGCTCTCTTGTTCCAAATTTCCAACCCTCTCAATTACCTCCTCAGTACGCGTGCTTCCCAGAGAATGCCCAGCTAAAGAACGGAATTTTTGCATGATATTCTTCTTCTTTTCTTCATCATCTATAACGTGTGTAAGCATATCAAACCTCTTTTCATATTTTTCTGTTCCCACATAAATTGTCGCATCTGCTTGAAATGGCTGAAGCTGATTGTCAGAAATCATATTGACCTTGTCCCTTAACGCTATTACCTCAGGATTGTTGATCTTCTCATCGGTAAAGGCCATAATCCCGGTATCCCCTCTTAAAAGGGCATTGGCAACACAATAAGGAATACTGAACTTTCCTTCCAGGGCCTTTGTTGGCCTTTCTTTTCCTGCAACTTCCAAGCTCACAGGAGAGACTTTCATATCAATTTTTTCGATCTTATCAGGGTCAATATTATACTCATGTTTGATGGCAAGAACCGTCTCAATAGGGGCATGGGTCCCATAGCATGAGGCGTGAAATTTATATTTGTTCCCCATAATATGCCATTTTCCCCCCAGATCCTCCAATGCCTTTTCAGGTTCAGAGTTGGTCGAGAACATATCACAAAAACACTTCTCCCCCTCCACAATGTTTTCCACACTGGTAAATCCTCTCTGGGCCAAGAGGGCAGACAGAAGCCCGTTGAAACCGGCCTTCCCCGCATGAAAGGGTTTACATGATGTTCCAAACACTGCTTTAATTCCAGCAGTCTGAGTCCCAGTAGTACCTAATGCACAAGCTACTTGTTTTGCATCCAATCCTAACAATCTTGCAGAACCTGCACTAGAGGAAAAGTGGCCGATTGTCGATGTACCATGCCAACCAGCAATATAATGATTGGCTGTTGCTGCAATGGCTACACGGCAACCCACTTCATAGCCAAGAACAAAGGAATTAAGAAACTCTTTGCCACTCTTTCCTTTCCACTCTGCTACTGCCAGTAAGCATGGGAAGAGGGTAACACTTGGGTGCCCAAGAAATTCTACACTTGTATCATCAAAATCAAGTACATGGGAAATCGTTCCATTCAGCAAGGTAGCATTAAGGATAGAGGTTTTCAAATTCCGCCTCAATACCGTTGCCTGTTCCTCTCCCCCCATAAGTTCAACAACATCAAACAAGCTGTCTACCATAGGGTCATTGGCTCCTCCTAATGCAACAGAAAGCCAGTCCAGAAAACACAACTTGGCTTCGTTAATAACCTCTGCGGGTAAATCATTAAACCCTGTCGATGCGACAAATTCTGATAGCTTTTTGGTAACTTCCATGGCTTTCTCCTTTCTATATCTAGAATATTCTCTAGATTGTTCTGTTTCCTATATCTTTCATATCTTTGCCGATTGACCTTCCTCAAGGTATAGAATCTCTGATGTAATATCCTCCCTATCTGCCAGAGACCTTAGTTCTTCAGGCATTCCTGGCATTGACATAACAAGACCGCTTTCCTTGAAAGTCCCCCAATGAATAGGCAAGACCTTATCAGGACTGATCAATCTTATAGCTTCCACTGCATCTCTTGGATCCATCACCTTTTTTATAATCCCAAATATCTTCACTCCTCCGATGGGAAGAATGGCAAGATCAATTGTAAATTTTTCCCTGATCCTTTTAAAATCTTCGGGGATCAAGGTAGTATCCCCTGCAAAATATATGTTCTTTTCGCCTGAAATAACATAGCCTATTGAATATCGCGTATGCCTGGCAGGAACTGCTGTGATTTTTAACGAACGGTAGGGAAAAAATTCCCATGGGTTTAACTCTTCAACTGTCTTAAAACCGAACCTTTTGATTTTTTTTCCTAACCCAGAATGAACAATCACTGTGCAATCCTTTTCAAGACTATCAAGACTCTTTGGGTCAAGATGATCAAAGTGTTCATGGGACAACAAAATAAGATCGATCCTGGGTAAGTGGGGTGGTTGGAGCCCAGGTTTCCGCCTTCTTCTAAATAGTATGGGTCCTGAAGTAAACCAGGGATCAGTAAGTACTGTTTCTCCCCCAAAGTCTAACAAGATCGTAGCATGTCCTATATAAGTACTATTAATGTCCATCTTAGTCTCCTACTCATAACTACAAATAACGATATGGTTAAGGGATAATCCAGTTTGAATGTTAACCTTTTTGTTTAATATATTCGTCGATTAGCTTAAACTTAAGAATCTTCCCGGTTATCGTTATAGGAATTGGTTTATCAGTAATAATAACCTCCTTTGGGAGTTTGTATTTAGCAATCTTGCCTACCCCGTAGTCCAGCACCTCCTTTTCAGTGAGGCTCTCACCAGGTACAGGGTTAACAATAGCTAGACCTACCTCCCCCCATTTCTCATCAGGCTTGGGAATGATGGCAATATTTTTTATCTTTGGATGGTTAATCAGGACATTCTCCACCTCTCTCGGATACACATTCTCACCCCCGCTGATGTACATATCTGTTTTACGATCCTTTAAAAAGATATATCCATCCTCGTCCACGTATCCCATATCTCCATAGTGAAACCATCCATCAGGGTCTACGGCCTCTTTGGTCTTTCCGGGCATGTTCACATAACCTAACATACACATAGGCCCCCTGTAACAAATTTCTCCAACTTCACCGGAGCCCCACTTAACAGGCTCACCCTTTTCATTGATTACTTTGACCTCACCGTGAAAGCAAGGAAGACCTATGGATCCGGTTTTTTCAGCGTCTAAAGGCCTATCTGGAGTAAGTGTAACGCAAACCGAGGTTTCACTGCACCCGTATACTTGGCCAACGGCATCGACCTTAAACTTCTCTTTTATCTTTTCAAGAAGAGAGACAGGCGTTATCTGTGCACCGACAGTACATGAAGTAACTGAACTTATATCATAATCATCAAAGTTGGGTACTGCCAGGATCATTTGGAACATAGCCGGAACTCCACCAATCATATTGATCTTGTATTTCTCGATATCTTCTAGAGCCTTTTGGGAGTCAAATCGCTTATGGATAACGATTGTTTTACCCTGATGAAAAAAAGGCATGGTAGCGATAAACAACCCTCCTGAATGGAACAAGGGTAGATTCAGTAGGTACTTATTTGCCGTAAGCAGGCCTGAGAATGCTAACTCGTTATTAATAGTGTTCCATAAGGTCTTGCGGTGAGGCAAAAGGGCTGCTTTCGCTTTTCCCGTGGTACCGGATGTAAATAGAATGACTTGAGGATCCTCAAGCATAGGGGGTTCTTTGACATCCGGCTCTTCTACCGGGTAATCAGCAATAAATTCCTCATACTCCACATCTTCTTTAATCTCCGGGGTGCCGATACACACATATTTCTGAACTTCTCTTGTAGCGGGCATTGCCTTTAATTCTTTCACTACATCAGAAAACTCTTTTCCATAGAAAAAAAATGGTTTTATTTCAATGTCTTTGATAAGGATTTCCAGCTCCCTGCTGACCAATCGAACGTTCAAAGGAACAAAGACAGCCCCTGTCTTGGCACACGCCCAATATAACTCCAGATACTGATTGCAATTATACGCCAATATTGCGATACGATCTCCCTTCTTCAGCCCATGATCCATAAGAGCCCTGGATAGTTGATTGATCCTCTCGTTAAACTGTCTGTAGGTCCATTCTTTACCTTCAAAGATGAGCGCTACCTTACCCGGATTATAAAAACTTCTCCTAGTAATCCAGTAACCTATGCCTTTTTCTTCCATCTTTAGCCTTATTTCCTTTTCTATCATTTCTAGCATTTTCGCAACCTCCTTAAAAACTTTAGAATTATATGCTCGTACTTATTTACTTTCAGCCTTATTAACCCTTTCCCTAATAAAGTCTATCATCTCATTAAAGCTTGAACTTTGAGTAAAGACTCCTGACACACCCATCTTTATAAGCTCAGGAATATCTTTATCAGGGATTACCCCACCCATAATTAACAACTTATCCTTAATCCCTTTCTCCTCCATTTTCCTAAGGAGCTTCTCAGCAATGGACAAATGTGCTCCTGATAATAAGCTTACTCCGATAACATCTACATCTTCCTGGATGGCACTATTAATTACCTGATCTACTGTTTTACGTAACCCAGTGTATATCACCTCCATGCCAGCATCCCTCAACCTTGATGACACAAGGATTGCGCCTTTATCGTGACCATCTAAACCTACCTTGGCAACCAAAACACGTATTCTCCTAGATTGTTCCATCTTTAGCCACCTCCAATACCAGCTAATATTATTGGGCCTCGCCAAAAACATTTCTTAACACACCGCAAATCTCTCCTATTGTTGCATATTCCTTAACTGCATCTACAAAAAATGGAATGAGATTAACTTTCTCATCCCTAGCTGCATTTTCAATCTTTTCAAGACACGATTGAACCTTCCTATTGTCTCTTTGTCTCTTTACTTCCTGAAGATTCTCAATCTGTCTTCTCTCTGCATCTTCTATCCTTTTGATTTTATAAGGAGAAGTCCTTGGCGTCATAACCTCTATCTCATCCGGTTCTGTGTACTTATTTACACCTACCTGAATTACCTCACCAGTCTCCATCTTATTCAGGTATTCCAATGCACTTTGTGTTACTTGATCCTTCATCCATCCGCTCTCAACCGCCTTTACTGCCCCACCCATCTCGTCTATCTTTTGTATGAGCTCGAATATCTCTTTTTCATACCTGTCTGTCAGGGACTCAACGTAGTAAGACCCTGCCAGGGCATCCTGCACATCAGCCAATCTGCATTCTTCCATAATAATCCTGGCAGCATCTGAAGCTAATTGCCTTGCTTCTACACTGTGCCCAAGACCTAGAGGTTCATCAAAAGGAGGCTCTAATATGGGTGGGTCTCCTATCATAGCTGAAAAAACAGCACCAATAGCTACCCTTACCAGATTGTTCAAAGGCCTCTGCTTTGTACAGGTCCAGTACCCGGAGAGACCTCCTCCTAATTCTTTGTATATCCAGTGTGAGGGGTTCTTTGAACCAAACCTGTCTCTCATAATTTTTGCCCACACCCTCCTCGCTGCGCGCCTGCAGGCTGCCTCTTTTAAGACCTCTATGCCCCCTCCGAAATTCAGGAAGGTTGTCCTGCCTACAAACTGATCGATGTCAAGGCCAGCATCAATCACTGTCTGGAAATAAGCCATTGCATTGGCAAAGGCAAAGGCAACTGCTTGAACCCTGGTAGCCCCTGCTTCCCTCATATGATAACCACAGATACTAATAGTATTCATGTTAGGTAAGTGCTCCGTACAATAAGTTATTGTATCACGTGTCATCCTCATGGAGGGCCCTACAGGAAAGATCTGAGTACCCCGCGCTACAAACTCCTTTAGGATATCATTCTGAGGAGTTCCTCTTAGTTTGTCTAGGGGAATGCCCCGTTTTTCTGCCAAGGCGATATACATAGCAAGTATGATATTGGTTGTTCCATTTATCGTCCAATTTGATGCAATCTTGTCCAGCTCCATATCCCCGGTAAAGGGCTCATAGATAATCTCGAAGTCTTTTAGGGTATCTACTGCGACGCCTACCCTCCCAACCTCACCCTCAGAAAGCTCGTGGTCTGAGTCATATCCAATCTGGGTGGGTAAATCAAAGGCAATGTTGGGGCCCCCGCCTCTCGCAGGTGTCTTCCCCCTTTCAATATAAAAGTCCCTCATATCCTCAGCTGTCCCATAACCCGAATAGCCAAAGGCATGCCTAATAGCCTTACCTGCACCTAGGGTTTTCCCCCTCCCCCACAGAGCGTTGAGTACAGGAATCGCAAATCTCCCTGCAGTAAAAGGAAATTTACCGGGAAACCCTACATTTTCAAGAAAGCTATGATCTTTTAAATCAAGGGGAGTGTACAGTTCTACTGGATTTTCTTCAAGTCCAAGACGCTTAAGGTTTTTCTTTAAGGTGCCTTCCTCCCACTTTTTTCTTGCCTCTCTGATCTTTTCCATCTCTTTTTCTTTTGATGACATAAAACCTTTCCTCCATAGTTAAAATGGTCTACATTCCTTTATTAAACCACAAGGATTCAATCCAAGAGTGGACGCCATCATTTGTCTCGTGTTAACAGCATATCAGCAGCAGTATATGGATCAATCTCCCTTTTTCTGATTTTTTTTACGTATTGCCTTATTTTCTCCCTCCTATTATCCTCATTAAGAATCCGCTCAGCTATTCTTTCTTTAATTATTTCTAAGAGTTGGCTTTCACTGTAGCTATTTCCTCCTAGTAGGTTGTTCTGTTCAAGATATCTTTTATGTCTTTCTATCCCCTCTATAAGATCCGAGATCCCATCGCCATTCAAGGCTATTGTCTTGTATACTTCAGGAATCCATCCTTGTCTTTCTGGGCCCAGAGAAAGCATACTTTGTACATCCCTTACAGTTTTATCTGCTCCGTCTGTGTCTGCTTTATTTACAACAAAGATATCAGCAATCTCTAAAAGGCCACTTTTCATTGCCTGTATTTTATCACCCATTCCTGGAGCCAGCACCAAGAGCGTGGTATGATCTATATCTAAGATATCAATCTCATTCTGTCCTACACCAACTGTCTCAATTATAATAATATCTCTTCCCATGGCGTCCATAACATTAACCGCATCCCTGGTAGCCGCGGAGAGTCCACCCAGTATCCCTCGAGTTGCCATGCTTCTGATAAACACATTCTGGTCTAGATCCCCTTTTTCCAAACGCACCCTATCACCCAACAGGGCACCTCCAGAAAAGGGGCTGCTTGGATCAATAGCTATTATTCCTAGCTTTTGACCTTTTTCCAGAAATCTTTTCGTGAGTTCATAAACCAACGTGCTTTTGCCTGTACCTGGATTCCCTGTAACACCAATAATATATGCTTTACCTGTATGAGGGAAGATATGCTTTAGTATATCAATGGCTTCATCTTCCCTATTCTCTATCATTGTTATCAATCTTGAGGCACAGGTAATGCTGCCTTTAAGCAGTCCTTCTATAATCTCTTCTTTAGTCACTTTTCTTTTAAATCCCTTTTACCTAAATAATTATTAGTATCCTTAATATTTAGGGGTGCTAATAATTAGCCTAAAAAATTTTGCTATTTCTTTACGCCATTTAAAAGAGCCTCGGAAAAAATAGTAAACGCCCTTACACCCTGAAGAAGGTTTTCATCAGACAAATTTTTAAGTGCTTCCCTAAGATATTCATATTTTCTTTCATTTATCTTTCTAACCATTTTTACCCCCTTTTCAGAAAGTCTCACATTTACTATCCTTCGATCTTTTAAATCAACGCTCCTGATCACATACCCGGCTCTTACAAGTCTATCAATAATCCCTGTCACAGTAGGATAACTTACATCTAAGTTATCTGCAAGATCTTTCATACTACATTGCCTTAAAGTAGCGATAGTCATAAGTGCATAATACTGGGGAAGAGTGATATTTAGATCTGATATTCCCTTTATTTGGGTCCACTTGATTCGTTTTTGATACAAATCAATAAGCTTCTGTATCTTCCCTGCAATTTCTTCAAATTTTTTTTCTTCCATATAAATTTCCAACCTAATAGCTCAAACTAACAAAACACTTGTTATTTATTAATACACAAATTCTCATGTCAAGTCAAGACTCTTCAGGACTTTCCCCATTTTTTACCAAAAACACAGTTTTCACTTGTACTTCCACGTAACATATCAATATCATTGGGTTATCTTGATTTTATGAACGATTTTTGGGGAAAGTCCTGTGAACTAAGTTGAACTTTCCCCATTTTTTTCACATCAGGAAAGGCAGGAGTGTTTGGGGTTGGGGTTTAGCAGTTTTTTGTCTTAAGCCGCTTCCTGAGCGGTTCAGGAT
>JAGGYK010000241.1 GCA_021162585.1 Deltaproteobacteria bacterium | reverse complement strand
TTCTGAGCCTGAAAGGCGAATAGGGAGCGCCCGTAAGCAACGCCTAAAGGATGTATCAAAGAGCGATGCAGGCAAGCGAAAGAAGAACCCATCCCTAGGAAGGGTGTTTTCATCCTTCGTTGTGAGCGTGGATCGCTCATGCGGGTTTATATGAAGATGGATAATATAGATAAGAAAATACTCAATATCATCAATAAGGAATTTCCTGTCGAGGAAAGACCTTATAAAAAGATTGCTCATACCCTTGGGATTACAGAAAAGGAGGTAATAAGACGCGTATCCATGCTGAAACAGGAGGGTATAATCCGCAGGATCGGGGGGGTCATAGATCCCAAGGCCATAGGATGGTATTCTACCCTATGCGCTGCAGATATATCCCCTGAAAGGATAGAGGAATTTGCCTTGGTGGTAAATTCATACACGGAAGTAACACATAACTATGTACGCTCAGGATCTCCAAACTGCTGGTTTACTATAATAGCACCTAGTAAGACAAGGGCTTCAAAGATCATCAGTGAAATAAAAGATAGATTCAGTATCAATATAGTAGAGTTACCCGCAAGACGTATATTCAAGATAGATGTCGGGTTTAACCTCTAACTTGGAAATAATTGGTGTCATGCTTTGATGCATGAGATAAAATACTGGACAACACTGGCCCGCTTTCTATATCAGTCTTTGGGATACACCTTCATGCTAAACACAGAAGTGTCATTCTCTTTGGTCCAACCGCAATCAAGATACCTCTAGAATTTCAGGGCGTCTCTGGCCCTAATCCCACGCATGTATAATAACACCTTATTGCCTAGCTCGACTATCCCTACAGGGGAACTTACCAACAAAATTGACTCAAAACCTGAAGGCTCCTCGCTGTGGGTCGCGCAAAGGTTTCACTTCTTCTTCATAGCCCAAAATAATAAAGAATATTACCCTGTCAAAAAACAATACTACACGGTTGTTTAATTCCAATGATCGCTGAAATTCATATGTAGAATCTATTATTTCATTTTCCAATACATATAGCCATATATGTCTCTTTATAAGCATAAAGGCCATAATAACTTCATGCAAAGGGATGCCTTCTCTGTGTCTTTGCCTGCCAAGCTCAGTGTAGTATTTCCTGATACTCACCTTTGATTTGTCGCCACTAAGCCATACACCTAATTTACTATACACATCATGGACAAGTTCATACACACGATCTTCTGGCAGATCTTTGTAGTGCTTTGTCTCCTGCCTGCTAAGAAGATCCTTCATTAAACGCCTAGACAATTCATCTGCATTTTTCTCTATTAACTCAACCAATTTTTGAGAAATCATATCTTCTCCCAGCTATAACATTTGGTATGTATTGTAAATATACATTAAACATATAACTTTTTGCAAGAGATGTGAACCAAAAAATAAGATCTTCGTAATCGAAATTATAAGCATTCAGCGTTCAGCAAACCGCTATCAGTAAAAAAGACCTTCACCCCATTTCATGCTTGCATTTTCAATATGTCATCAGATAAGATATTAAGAATTAAGAGGTTTTGCTGTTTAAAACAGTGATCTCTAAAATAAATATCAAGGAGGATTTAAAAATGAAGAGATTGTTTTTTTGTCTGTTAATCATTGTTTTTTCCACCTTTTTGCCAGGTATGGCCAGTGCCCACTTTGGCATGCTAATACCCTCAGACCAGATGATCACTAGCGAGGATAATCCTAATGTAGGCTTAAGGCTTATGTTTGCACACCCATTTGAAGGAAATGGGATGGATCTTGTAAAACCCGCTGAGTTTGGTGTTGCTATAAATGGTAAAAAGATAGACATCCTCAACACCTTAAAACCTGCCACGATCATGAACCATAAAGCCTGGCAGACTAAATACAGGATTAAAAGACCTGGAATATATATGTTTTATATGGAGCCAAAACCATATTGGGAGCCGGCTGAAGACTGCTACATCATTCATTATACCAAGGTGGTCGTGGCTGCATATAACCTTGAAGAAGGATGGGATGGCGAGATAGGCCTGAAGACAGAGATCGTGCCTCTCTCAAAACCATACGGGCTCTATGCAGGAAACGTATTTCAAGGAATTGTAAAACTAAATGGCAAGCCAGTGCCTTTTTGCGAGGTAGAGGTAGAATACTTTAATAAAAATGGTAAGATAAGTGCTCCAAATGACTATATGGTTACACAGACTATAAAGGCTGACAAAAACGGCGTATTTACCTATGCTGCACCAAGACCTGGATGGTGGGGTTTTGCTGCTCTTAATACTGATGAGAAAAAGATTGATGGTAAGGATGTAGAGATTGGCGCAGTTATCTGGGTGAAGTTTTATGAGATGAAATAGATAGATCATGCACATATCTGAAGGAATTCTCTCTGCCCCAGTTTTGGCCACGGGCATAGCATGTGCTGCAGCTGGTGTAGCTGTTGGTCTGAAAAAGATAGATTATGATAGGATGCCAAAGGTGGCAATACTTTCGGCAACCTTTTTTGTGGCATCCTTAATTCATGTACCCATAGGCCCATCTAGTGTCCATCTTGTCCTGAATGGATTAATAGGGCTGTTGCTTGGCTGGGTCGCATTCCCAGCCATAATGATAGCCCTTCTGCTTCAGGCTGTTCTGTTTCAGTTTGGAGGTCTTACCACACTTGGTATAAATACCACTACCATGGCGCTTCCTGCAGTGATATGCTTCTACATCTTTAGGTGTAGAGTAATGAGCAAGAATGATTGGATCTCAGCCATATCAGCGTTTGCCTGTGGATTTACCTCTGTTGCCTTGGGTGCTATTCTTGTTGCCCTATTCCTGGTATTTACTGAGAATGCATTTCTGGCACCAGCAAAACTCATCCTTGCAGCACACCTACCCGTAATGGTCATTGAAGGCATAATAACTGCATTCTGCATAGCCTTTTTAAAAAAAGTCAAGCCTGAGTTATTGGAGGTAGATCATGACATGGAATAGACATATTATCTCTATAGGCTGGGGGGGTATCCTTGTCATTGCTATAGTCCTTGCCCTTGGATCCTATTCCTCGGCTATGGCACATAAGGTAAGTATATTTGCCTTCAAGGAGGGAGATAGAGTATATACAGAAAGTTACTTCAGCGACGGGAGAGCGGCAGTAAATTCCCTTGTAGAAGTATTTGATACAAAAGGAGAAAAACTACTGGAAGGCAGGACAGACAAAGACGGCAAATTCTCATTTAAAGCCCCAGAGAATACAGGGATGAAGATCGTACTTACTGCATCTATG
>JAGGYK010000095.1 GCA_021162585.1 Deltaproteobacteria bacterium | reverse complement strand
TTCTGAGCCTGAAAGGCGAATAGGGAGCGCCCGTAAGCAAGCCTAAAGGATGTATCAAAGAGCGATGCAGGCAAGCGAAAGAGGAACCCATCCCGAGGAAGGGTGTTTTCATCCTTCGTTGTGAGCGCGAAGCGCTCATACGCGTTTATATGAAAATAGCTATCAGCTCTCAGCGATCAGTATTCAGCTATAGGGGCCCTACAGGGATAGAGACATTTCATAATACCCATATTGTCATTGCGAGCGAAGCAATCTCTAAATTTCTTGTAATTAATGGGCTTGCCCGCCTCAGGCGGGATTGCTTCGCCTGCCTGTGCCTCGCCAGACAGGTCGCCCATGCTCCTCGCAACGAATATGAAAGCAATTGCGCAAAGGTCTCGGCTTATACCTCTTGACTTATGACTGCTGACTGTCGACTGTCTTTCCGCCTTTGGCGGATAGACATGGATTTACATCTAAAAAATCTTCTTGACATATAAAAATTTTGTTTCTATATATAGAAGCATGCTTAATAGATCTATGATGATAAATGTAAACAACTGGTGGTGCTGGAGGTATGGGATAAGAGTAGGCCTGTACTAGCCAGGCATGTCTTATAGATATATTAACGGCTGCAGGCCTTTTGGGGCTTGCAGCCGTTTTTGTTTTTAGGGGCCTGAAGGAGTTTAAAGATGAAAGGTAAACTGGCGGTGATAAGAGATATAAGTGACAGAGGTGTTGTGGTTATCAATGATCTCAAGATTGATACCCTTACCCCTGTCCAGGCATATAACAGTCTGGTTGGAGACAGGGATGGCTTCCTTTTAGAATCCATCCCGGGGAGATTCAGCTTTATTGGCAGATTTATTGAGAGGCAGACCATATCAATAGGTGAAGGCAGGTGTGACCCATGGCAGATGATCCCAGCAACTCATAAGCTAGAGTTTGCAGATAAAGCGCTCCCCCCGTTTATAGGCGGCTATGCGGGGTATCTGGGCTATGATATGATAAGGGGTATAGAGGATCTACCCAGGCCTGCCATACCATCTGGATTTCCTGATGCCTGTCTTGGCAAGGTAGATACTATGGTTGTGTTCGACCATATAAGACAGAAGACCTCTGTCATCCATACCATCCCTGAGCCTGGTATAGGGGACAGTCCTGCCATGGCAAGGGCAAAAGAGGCATTTTCATCTATAGAAGATTTATTGTTCATGCATGGATCAGGGCTGCCCATACCAGATGCGTCCAAGGCTCAAGTAATATCTGTATCCGTGGAAGACTTGGCCTTTAAAGAGGCCATAGCCTGTGCCAGGTCTTATATAAAAGACGGAGATATTATCCAGGTGGTACTATCCAGGCGGATAAAACTCGATGCCAAAGGAAGCCCTTTTGCAACATACAGGAGGCTAAGGCAGATAAATCCCTCCCCATACCTGTTCTATATAAGGCTAGCACCAATTACCATGATAGGCTCCTCCCCAGAGGTCATGGTAAAGCTCAGCGGGAACAAGATAACCACCCTGCCAATTGCAGGAACCAGACCAAGGGGCGCCACGCCTCAGGAGGACAAAGATCTGGCAACAGAACTCCTGAGTGATGAAAAGGAGAGGGCAGAGCATCTGATGTTACTGGATCTGGCAAGAAACGATGTGGGAAAGGTGTCAAGGCCTGCTACGGTAAAGGTACCGTATTCCTTTAAGGTCAAGACCTACTCTCATGTCATGCACATAGTCTCATGTGTGCAGGGGCAAAAAGCAGACAAGATAAGCCCGCTAGATGTCTTAAAGGCATGCTTCCCGGCAGGTACGGTCTCTGGTGCACCAAAGCTCAGGGCAATGGAGATCATTGATGAACTGGAAGGTGCATGCAGGGGACCCTATGCAGGGGCAGTGGGATACCTGTCACTTAATGGCAATATAGATACAGGTATTGCAATAAGGACGATATTTATGAATGGCCAGGATACATATATCCAGGCAGGCGCAGGGATTGTATGGGATTCAAAACCCGATATGGAGCTGATGGAGGTGGATAACAAACTAAAGGCCCTGACTCTGGCCCTGGGAGATATGTCATGATACTTGCGATAGATAACCTTGATTCATTTACATTCAATATTGTCCAGGCAGTTCAGGCCCTTGGTGAGGATGTGGTTGTAAGGCGAAGTAATAACATTGGCCTATCATATATAGAAAAAATACGGCCAAGGGGTATCATCATATCGCCAGGGCCAGGCAGGCCAGAGGTGGCAGGTGTCTCAGTAGATGTGATAAAGGCCTTTTATAAAAGAACACCTGTTCTCGGGGTCTGCCTTGGACACCAGTGTATTGCTTATGCATTTGGAGGTCGTATCATACATGCAAAAGAGATCAGGCATGGTAAACTCTCTTTTATCACGCACAATGGCTCAAGACTGTTTAAAGGTATACCGGAAAGATTTCGAGCAGTACGCTATCATTCTCTGACTGTAGAAGGTGCGTCCCTGCCTGATGAGCTAAGGGTCTGCGCAACCTCAGATGATGGGGAGGTAATGGCTATAGAGCATAAAGGTTTACCTTTATATGGCCTCCAGTTTCACCCTGAATCTATAGCAACGCCCTGCGGCCCAGATCTTATAAAAAACTTTATAGAGGTAACAAGGAGGTAGATATGAAATACCTTATTGAAAGGCTTATATCAGGTTCAGACCTGCGTGATACTGAAGTGGAACAGGCATTTGAAGAGATCATGTCAGGTAAGGCCAGTGATGTACAGATAGGAGCTTTTCTAACTGCACTAAGGGCAAAGGGGGAGAAGCCCCCTGAGATAGCAAGTGCAGCATCGGTTATGCGATCCAAGGCCTTAAATATCGATCTGGGCTTTGATGTTGTGGATACCTGTGGCACAGGCGGCGATAACTCATCCACATTCAATATATCCACTGCAGTAGCATTTGTGCTTGCTGGCGCAGGCTTCAAGGTGGCAAAGCACGGCAACCGATCCGTAAGCTCGACATCTGGTAGCGCTGACTGCCTAGAGGCACTTGGCGTACCAATAGATTTGGGGCCAAAAGAGGCTGCAGATGCCATAAAGAAAAACAGCTTTGCATTTCTGTTTGCCCCTAAATATCATCCAAGTATGAAGTATGCTATGCCTGCAAGACGGCAACTTGGGATACGGACGATATTCAATGTTTTAGGCCCGTTAGCCAACCCGGCAAATGCCAGTTATCAAGTAGTGGGCGTATATTCAAGAGACTTAATAAAGCCTGTAGCCCAGGCACTTTTTTTGATGGGCCTAAAAGGCGCCATGGTTGTGTCTGCCGAGATTATGGTGGACGCACTGGACGAGGTCTCTATAGCAGGCCCTACATATTATGCCAGGCTTTATAATGGACAGATAACCTTTGGCGAGATCAGGCCTGAAGATACAGGCATTACTCCAAGTCCTATAAGCTCTATAAAGAGCTCATCCCCAAAGGAATCTGCAAGTATAATAGAGGGTGTATTTGAGGGCAGGCTAAATGGCCCACACCTGGATATCATATTATTGAATGCAGCAGCAGGGTTTATGGCAATAGATAAAAGCATTGATATAAAAGAGGGTATGGATATGGCATCAAAGGTAATAACCAAGGGTGATGCCTTAGATGCCCTTAATAGAGCAAGGGCGTAACATGGACTTTCTAAGTCAGATGTATAAAAAGGCGAAATACCGTGCAAATCTCATTGAAAAAAGACCATCTACAGGTATACCTGTGGTCCCCTTCAAACCTGCACTCTGGGGTCATGGCATAAGCATTATAGCAGAAGTCAAGTATGCCACCCCATCTGAAGGCAGCCTGGGAATAAAAAAGGATCCATCTACACTGGCCGGGATCTATGAAGAAAGCGGTGCATCTGCCATATCGTGCATCACAGAGCCAGACTACTTCGCAGGGGATTTAAGCTACATATCCCAGATCAGGTCAAATTGTAAGCTTCCTATACTTATGAAGGACTTTATAGTGGATGAGCGCCAAATATCTGCAGGCAGGGATAGGGGTGCTGATGCATTTCTCCTTATCACAGAGATGCTAAGTCTAAAAGAACTAGATGGTTTGTATACATTTGGTAAAGGGCTTGGCATGGATCCTCTGGTAGAGGTCCATACAAAGGAGGGCATGGAAAAGGCGCTCGAGATAGGTGCTGAGATAATAGGCGTAAATGCCAGGTCCCTTGCCACCCTCGAGGTGGTCCCTGACAGGCATGAAGAGATGATAGGAAATATCCCAGGAGGAGTGATCAAGGTAGCCCAAAGCGGGGTCACCTCAAGAAAGAGGCTTATAAGATTAAGAGCCCTTGGATATGATGCAGTCCTTATAGGCAGGGCCTTGGCAGATGCAACCACAAGAAAGGAGTTATTCTCGTGTGGATAAAGATATGCGGTATAACCAGGTACGAAGATGCTGTTGTTGCATCGGATTTAGGTGCTGACGCCATAGGCCTTGTCTTTACTGACAGCCCAAGAATGGTGGCCCCAAAAGATATAAGCTCATGGATACACAAACTAAATAATATAGAAAAGGTGGGAATCTTTACCAGAGAGGCACCTGCATACATAGAAGATGTTGCAAAAGGTCTAAATCTGGACACAATCCAAATACATGCCGGGCTTACCAAGGACCACTACATGCTCGCAAAGAGGTTTAAGATAATATATGCTGCTGCAGATTACAAAAATATCCGTGTACCACCCATAGACTGTCGTATACTCATAGACCCGAGTATGGGAAGTGGCACTAACGCCTGCTGGCATGATATACGCAACATAAATATACCGTTTATCCTGGCAGGTGGGCTCAATCCAGACAATGTAAAAGATGCTATTCACGCTGCATCACCTATTGGTGTGGATGTGAGTTCAGGGGTTGAATGCTCCCCTGGGATAAAGGATCCAGGGTTAATAGAAAGATTCATCAGGGAGGCCAGGTCATGAAGGGTTATTTTGGCGAGTTCGGGGGGCAATATGTGCCAGAAACGTTGCTGCCAGCGCTGGAAGAGCTGGAAGTGGCGTTTGCTGAAGCCTGTTTAAATAAAAGATTTCAGGAGGAGTTTAATGCCTGTATGAGGGATTACGTGGGAAGGCCTACCCCACTGACCCATGCAAGAAGGTTGTCAGGCCATACGGGTCTGGATATATGGCTTAAACGGGAGGACCTTAACCACACAGGGGCTCACAAGATAAATAACGCCATAGGCCAAATCCTGCTTGCCAGGCGCATGGGAAAGCGCCGGATCATTGCAGAGACCGGCGCCGGGCAGCATGGAGTGGCCACTGCAACGGCATGTGCTCTTTTCGGCCTTGAATGCATAGTCTATATGGGCTCGGAAGACATCAAGAGACAGTATATAAATGTGGAACGCATGAGGCTCTTAGGTGCAGATGTAATACCTGTTACTACGGGATCTTCCACCTTAAAGGATGCCACCAGTGAGGCCATAAGGGATTGGGTTGCTAATGTGGACAATACATATTATTTACTAGGTTCTGCAGTAGGGCCGCACCCCTACCCTACCATGGTAAGGCATTTTCAATCCATTATAGGCGCAGAGGCCAGGCAGCAGATACTGGAGGCAAAAAATAGGTTGCCAGATGCTATAATTGCATGCGTGGGCGGTGGAAGTAATGCCATAGGTATATTTAGCGCATTCCTGGAAGACCCTGTTGAGTTGATAGGGGTAGAGGCCTATGGCAGGGGCAATAATAAAAATGCTGCAAGTATAGCCTTTGGCCTGCCTGGTGTATTGCACGGCGCAAGGTCGTATCTTTTGCAGGATAAAGACGGGCAGATACTTTCCACACACTCTATAGCCCCAGGACTGGATTATCCAGGTGTGGGCCCAGAGCATAGCTGGCTTGCCTATACAGGCAGGGTCTCCTATAAACTTGTAGATGACACAGATGCACTCGCCGCATTTTCTTTACTTACAAGGCTTGAAGGCATCATGCCTGCACTTGAATCCAGCCATGCAATAGCATACCTGGATAAGTATGGTCAGGCCCATAAAGGTCGCACCGTGATAGTAAACCTCTCAGGAAGGGGGGATAAGGATCTGCATACTGTACTGGGGTCAGACTTATGATATCAGAAACAATAAAAAATACGCCAAGGGCTATAATCCCATATATCACAGCAGGGCTTCCAAGCCTGGATAAAACAGGCGAGATTATAAAAATCCTTTCTAGATCTGGCGCTGCTGCAATAGAGATCGGGCTTCCTTTTTCTGATCCTATGGCAGATGGGCCTGTTATACAAAAGGCATCCAAGATGGCCATAGATGCTGGTTTTTCTTTAGACGGGTTTTTTTGCCACCTTAATGGGTGGTGCACCTCAACCCATACACCCATTATTGTGATGAGCTATATAAATCCCGTCATGCGCCGTGGGATCTATGAGACCATGGATCGATTAAAGGCCTGTGGTGTCTCAGGCCTCATTGTTCCAGATCTCCCCACAGATCCAATGGATATCTTTGATATATCTAGTACTATTGGATTGGATCTCATAAGGCTTGTAGCGCCTACCACCAAAACAGACAGGATAAGGCAGATCCTGGATCAATGCATGGGCTTTGTATATGCTGTATCTGTAAAGGGGGTGACTGGGGCCAGAGAAGATATCCCTGATGGGCTGAAACAACAGGTAAAGAGTATAAAGTCCATGACAGATCTGCCTGTGTGCGTGGGGTTTGGGGTGTCTAAAAAGGAACATGTGGATGATATCTTAACATTTGCAGATGGTGTGATCGTAGGTAGCTATCTGATAGAAAATATAATAGGATCACCTAACCCGACAGGTGCGGTTCGCAAGGCATTCTCTAGACTTATAGAATAGGGCGATACCTGGCAACATTAATCCTACAACATCAATTAGCACTTTTGGCACAACATATTGTATAGAAATTAACAAGTGTTGTTGTAGGGTTAAGGGGTGTAAGATTTTTTTATTAACAATTTTTTTAAAGCTCTCTTGACATAGAGTCAATGACTTAATATACTTATTAGGCCTTGGGCTTTTTGCTATAGTGAGACTCCCCATAGACCCTCACTCAATAACCTTGAGCCCAAGGCCAGCTTTTTTATATTTTACTAATTTGATTGGCCATTGTCAAAACTTAAATATGATGGTCTCGCAAAAAGCCGTAACAACTTGTCATTTCGAGCAAAGCGAAAAATCTTTATTCTATAACATACTGAAAAGACAAGATTTCTCCCTGATATTCGAAATGACACATACACTGAATCCGACTTTTTGCAAAACTATCAAATATAATCTCAGGTTTAGAATGACTATAAAAAGATTTAACCATTTATTTTAAACCTCTCTATCCCTGGCCAAGGGGAAGTCTATGAGTCTTATAAGGTATTCTTGGAAGCATGGCCTCTCTGAAAGGTGCATGTATTTCATAGTCGATGCTATGGCTTTAAGTCTGCTCAATAAGTTTTTGTCTTTGAGCACTTTAATTGCCCCTTTTAGGGGGGCATCTCCAACCATGCTCACTGTATCCCAGGATTGGTAAAAAAGCCCTATAGCATGTAAAGATTTTAATCTCATATAGGAACCAAATGCACCTGCCAGTATTACTTTATCAAGGGATGATACATGGGCATCTTTGAGTAAAACTTCTGCACCTGCCCTTATAGCTGCCTTTGCGAGCTGTAGCTGCCTTATATCGTTCTGGGTAAGGATTATATCTCTCCTTTGATCTTTGAATATAGAGATTTCCCTCATGCCATCAATCTCAGAGATTTTGGCTGCATACAAGGGATTTGTCCTGTCCCTTGGATGAATAACACCCCTTGATGAGATAATCCCTTCTTTTAGTCCCTCTGCAACAATATCTATAAGCCCTGATCCACAAATGCCTTCAGGGGACAGAGAGCCTTTTACCTTTATATGTATCTTGCCACCTGTCATGGAGCATCTTTCAATTGCGCCTGTTACAGCTCGCATGCCATATCTTATATGTCTGCCTTCAAATGCAGGCCCAGCTGCAGCAGATGTACATACAAATATATTCCCCCTCTTGAGCACGATCTCACTATTAGTCCCTATATCTATGGCAAGCATGCCAGGGCCTGTATATTCATCTATATCCTGGTCTATAATCATCGAGGTGGTATCGCCTCCCACAAATGCAGAGATCAGAGGAAATATATAAATAGGGCAATTGAGGCCTAGAATGCTTGCCCCGTCTACTATTTCACCACCTTTGTACATGAGTTCAAAGGGAGGGGTTGCAAAAGGGGATGGGTCAAGCCCCAGAAATAGATATGTCATTGTGGGATTACCACACAATGAGATAAACTCAATAGGTATATGATCAAGCCCTAACCTCGAAATAAGACCCTTTACGGCATTTGCTACCATATCTCTTTGCGTATTAATAACAGATTTATCCTCAATGCATGCCTGTATCCTTGAAATGACATCTGATCCAAATCTAACCTGTGGGTTTAGTGTATTGGCAATGCCTGCTACATCTCCTGTATCCATATCTACTGAGGCTATAACTATATTGGTTGTGCCAAGGTCTACAGCAATGCCTGCCCTTTTGGGGGTCTTGCTGGATATCATGTGGGATATTTCAAATTCGCCCTTGGCGGATGGGATTTCTATTACCATAGAAGGGCCAGCCTTGTGCAGACATGCAAGCCTATATCCTTGATTTAAAAGCCCTTGAGATAAAGCTGTTTTTTCTTTTGGCAAGGGGACAGGTGCACCATACAAAAATTTGACCTTACATGAACCACAGAGTCCCATCCCATCACAATCAAACGCAAGATCTATCCCCTTATTTCTAAATATATCTATAAGGGATAGGCCCTCTTCTACCTCGATTAATCCATAGCCCTTAACTTCTATCCTTGTCTTTCCCATCTAAACCTCAGTTGATCGAACAACAATCCTAATTGCCTGTATTTAGCCCCCTTCTCATATGAGAATATAAAAGAAAATGACAGCTTACGCGTAGAGCCTTTTCTTTTATAAGAGATGGTATGCCACAAAATATCAATACTTGATGATTGTTCTGTCTTAGAGGCACTGATCAGTATTAATAAAGGCTCCCAGTTAAGCTTAAAGCCTTCATCACTAAATGGAATAATGTTTGGTATATGCCACGAGTGATATGTAGTGCTTTTATAGGAATATAATATAGGCCATACACTGAGAGTATCTATCTTGTCTCCATCCCTGATCATTTTATGTGTAGTGCCGCTCAATATAAGGATTTGCTTCTTTTCTGTAAATCTTCCGAGAACTATGTCTGCTGAATACTCTTTTCTATATATGGGCCACAGTATGCTCTTCATATTATAGCTGGGTCCCTGTTTTTCCCAGTACAAGGGAAAGATCCTTAATTCTTCATATGCACCTGATGCAAAACGTATAATTGGCCAGGGACAATCCATGCTTACATGCGGGTAATTAAGGTCTTTGTTGTATGTAAAAAATGGCCAGAGTATAGATATATTCTTATAGAGATGGCCCCTGTTATAAAAGAATAAGGGTAGCATAGCATCTATCTGTTCCTCTGAACTTCTTTTATGATGAAAAATCGGCCAGAGAAGATATTGAGTTATCTCGCCTTTCCATTTTTCTTGGCCGTAGATAGGGAAGACCTTGAATTTATAGCCCTTACTATAAGTAAATATAGGCCAGAGCAGTGTATACGTGCTAACATTATCATTAGTAGACTTTGAGTATAGGGGCCACAATATAAATCTTGCCTCATCAAAGCCAAAGCGGTTTTTAAGATGTCCATACAAGGGGAATATCCCTCCATATCTCTTATCTTCATCTCTGCCATAAAAAAAGGGGAACAGGTCAAAACTCATATGTTCATCATCTTTCTCATACCTGAAGATGGGAGAAAATCTTGAGCGAGAGTGTGTGCACTTACCCAGAGGGTAGAGGATGTCTATGTGGGTTTTATCTCTGTAAAAAAGAGGTCGCAAAGCGATGTTAGAAGATGTAACCTCAAATATGGGGCCAAGGGCGCTGAATTCAAATTGATCTTCGCTTGAGCTATAATACATAAAAGGGGCCAGATTTATCTCAAAGCAATAGAGTGTAGGGGTACATATTACAAATATGATACAACTTAGTATTATATGCCTATATCTCACTTATAAACCTCCATGCCTGCGGTGCAGGCATCCGGCAAAGGCGGAAAGTATGAAAACATCCTCGGGATGGGGGGACTTTCTCCGACAGGCGCTAAAATGTGCATTTCAATCCCCTGACCCCTGTTTTCATATAAACGCGTATGAGCGATCCACGCTCACAACGAAGGATGAAAACACCCTTCCTAGGGATGGGTTCCTCTCTCGCTTGCCTGCATCGCTCTTTGATACATCCTTTAGGCTTGCTTACGGG
>JAGGYK010000096.1 GCA_021162585.1 Deltaproteobacteria bacterium | reverse complement strand
CTATTAAAGGGAGAATGCGAATTGAGTTATAGTGAAAGGTTAATTAAATTTATTGTAGACCAGCCTCTACAACTCTCTCCTGAGATTATAAAAAGGAATGCCCTTGTAATACCACAACTTTTTCAAGCATCCCTTTTGGCTGATCTCGAAATAAGGCCTGAAAAGATCCCAGATATACTCTTTGACATTGTAATACAATTAACATACTTTGATATGGCACTTTTGTATATATGGGGACCAAAAGAAATCTGGTTTTGCCGAGGCCTACAAGGTGATGTCCCTAATAGTATAGATAATGGTAATATTTTCACTCATAACATAAGGAATACAGCCAAGCCCATGTTAATATCTGATATAACACAGTCAAATCTGGATTCAACAGAATTACCTTTTGCATTTTCTTCGATGATAGGACTACCTGTATACATAGACACAAAAATTATTGGGTGTTTGGAGTTATATAGAAAAAAGGACAAACCATTTGATATAGACGATATCATCTTGATAAAACACCTATCGCTCTATTCTGAAAAGATCCTAACAGTACTATCTGGTACAGATAAATCTATAGATGATACCCTTGAGGTAAGGATCGATGTGCCTCAAAAGGAGATAATACTACACATATTACATCAATACTCAGACCAGGCAAAAAGACTTTTGTATCCGCTGAGTATCGCAATCATAGCAATCAAGGACCCTTCAAAACTCAGCCCGCCTAGTGATCTTAATGAGGGCTTAAGAACGTTAAAGGTTTTAGCCAAAGAGTTAAGAGACGCTCTAAGGTGCTATGATAAGGTCTTGCGGTATGAAGAGAGGAGTTTTTTAGTGATATTACCGGGATGTTCATCTGACGATGCAATAACCACGTTAGAAAACGCGATCTCTGCGTTGGGCCCTGACCTAGCCAATAATATGGTAGTTGGCCTTGCCACTCTGCCCGAGGTAGCACAGGATGCCAAAAGGCTCCTTAGCGCTGCGCTGCAAGCCTTATCCTATGCTAAAAAAAATCACATTAATCTGGCAACATTTTCTCAAACAGGATCCATAGGGGCTAAGGACTTATCAATGGAGTTAACTATAAACAATGCCCTGCGCTTACCACCATCCATAAATAGCTTAAATATAATCTTAGAACAATTTGCCAGACAGTGTGATACAGAATTTATTACCATTAGTCCCTCTCCGCCGGGTAAAGTAGTACATTGGAGGGAACATCCTCTAGGATATATAAGTTATAAAGGCCTATCTGAGGACGCCTATAACTGGATTATTACATACTTGAGTCCTGCTTGGGCCCTAGTCTCTAAGTTGGATACTGACATAGACAACTGGTATATGGCTATGCTTACGTTAGTATCACTTCTATCAGACATCAGGGCTGGATATCCTTTTGGCTTCTCATTAAGAGTAGCAGATCACACCTACACCCTGGCCAGGGCTATTGGAAAAGATGAGGGCATCGCACACATGTGGGCATTATCTGCTCTTAGTGTAAACATAGGCTATCTAGGTATTCCCTCACATATATTTACCAAAAGAGAACTAAGCCCATCTGATATGGCAAGAATCAAAAATCATCCTATAATCTCCGCAAGGATGCTAAAGAATACTGCTGTATTAGACTTAGATACAGATATATCGATGTATCATCATGAAAATATTGATGGCAGTGGCTATCCCAGGGGGCTTAAAGGAGATAAAATCCCCTTAGGCGCAAAGGTCTTAAGGGTAGTGGATACCTTTAATGCCATTGTATCGTCCAGGGTCTATAGAGAAGAAATCTCATATGAAAAGGCCATCTCAAAAATAAATACGTTGTCAGGCTCGATCCTTGATCCAGATATTACATCAGCATATATCGATATCATCGGTTCTTGATCCATCTTGGATGGGTAATACCATATTTCTTGATCTTATAATGGATGACCCGTTTGCTGACCCCTAGTGCAACTGCTGCATCTTTTTGTACCCAATCATTCTTTTTCAAGGACTCTAAAATCAGCTCCCTCTCTGTAAGCTCCAAGGATGATGAAGGGGCTTTCCCTTCCCTACTGTCTTCAAGACAATGAGCAGAAGGGATTGATATATCATTTAGAACTATAACATCACCTTCTGCCAAAAGCACAGCCCTCTCAATACAATTACGTATCTCCCTAACATTTCCAGGCCAGTTGTATCTTAACAATAAATCCAATGCCTCAGGTGTTATATCAAGGATAGGCTTGTTTAGTTCCGTACAATATCTTTTTATAAAGAATCGGACAAGGGGCTCTATATCTTCTCTGCGCTCTCTTATCGGTGGGATATCTATATTAACCACATTTATCCTGTAATAAAGATCTTCCCTGAACTTTCCCTCCTGAACCAGTTGCATAAGTTCCTGATTCGTAGCAACTATAATCCTAACATCTACCTTTATAGTGCGACTACCCCCTAATCGCTCGAACTCCCTATCCTCAAGAACCCTTAACACCTTTGCTTGTAGTGAAAGAGGCATATCACCTATCTCATCCAAGAATATAGTCCCCATATTGGCCTGCTCAAATCGTCCAATCCTGACCTTAATAGCACCAGTAAAAGCCCCTTTCTCATGTCCAAAGAGTTCACTTTCTAATAGGTTCTCCGGTAAGGCAGCACAGTTTACCTGCACAAAATTGTTTTCTGATCTAGATGAATTATGATGAATTGCACCAGCAATTAACCCCTTGCCTACTCCTGTCTCTCCAGTAATAAGTAATGTAGTATCAGATCTTGCCACCTTCTCTACCATTCTTAATACATTCTTTAATTTTCGACTCTGACAGATAATATCGGACGTGCGATATATGACATCGCTCTCACGATGTCTTAGATAATCTACCTCGTTTTTTAACCTCTTTAGGGCAAGGGCATCGTCTACCTTTTGAGAAATCTCATGGAGGTCAAATGGCTTTTGAATAAAATCCTGAGCCCCATTTCTCATGGCAATTACTGCACTATTAACAGAGGCATAGCCTGTCATAACTATAACGATGGTGGTAGGATTAACTGATTTTACCTTCTTAAGGAGAACAATCCCATCCATTCCTGGAAGTTTCAAATCAGTGAGAATAAGATCATATATATACTTGTTTATCCTGGCCAGGGCAGCCTCTGCATCACAGATCAATTCAACATCGTGGTGCCTCTTCTTAAATTCCTGAAGCAAAACCTGGCCTAGATTTAGATCGTCTTCTACAATGAGTATATGTGCCATATCATAAAATCTATCGGGCTGAGATTAATAGAACTTTAAAATTGAAGAAAACATCTAGGGAAGTTCTTCGTCCGCCTCAGGTGGGCTGGGCTTCCCTTTACTTTGAGAGAGTTTATCCCTCAGTACCAAATAGATTCTAGGCTGCAAATTTAAGATTATGATATCATCACTTAAAATGAATTATGAGACCTAATCCATACACCTGGTCTTTGTGAATAGGATCTTTTATAGAATAAAATACAGGGGATATCTCATAAAGACCAAAACACATACCCCCGATAACTCCTATACTCGCCCCTTGAGCAAGACGATCCAGGTGATCACTGGGGTGGTCAACAAAGGCCAGGGTGGCAGCTCCCACCAGTGTTCCTATGCCAAGCCCCCACACGGTATCTTCAAATATTATCTTTAAAGAAGAATCCGCCATTCCTTGAGCAGGAATAGCTAACAAACTAATGACCAATAGTATGCTAATAATAAGTCTTTTCATTTCACCTCCTATCCGCCTGAGGCGGACTATTGTAATCTATTGATAATTGTATTTGAGAGTGTATCCGGATCAAGACCATAATATTTATAACACGCACGAGAGGGACCTGATGGTGGAAACCCTTTTATCCCTATGGGAATAAGGTCTATACCTGTCTTGTTTACAGCTGCTATAAAGGCAATCTGTGAGGCAAGCCCTGAAACCTCCAGATGGTCTTCTGCTACAAATATAGGGCCTCTTTTTGATGCATCTATCACTTCTTTCACATCCAGCGCAAGTGGGCAAGACACACCCACTATCTCTATATCAATACCTTCTTTTTTTATGGTCTCCCAAGCATGAATCGCATTTGCGCTCAGTGCCCCTAAGGCAAAAAGTGTTGCAGAACTTCCCTTTCTTAGATGGTAAGCCTTGCCATAAATGAAATGTGTATCCTTAAAAAACACCTCTCCATTTTCATCTGTAATAACTGGTGTCTTTGACCTGCCTACACCTATGAGGCAATTACCTGGTGTAGTCAAAGCCCACCTTGTGGCCAAATCTGTCTCGTTTGGATCAACGGGGATAATCACCTTAAAACCGAAGAGATTTCTCATAAGCCCAAGATAATCTATACACTGATGTGTCTTTCCATCTTCTCCCACATCTACACCTATATGTGTACAAAACAGCTTTAGGTGTGCATTGTTTATCGCATTAAGCCTCTGCTGATTATATGTCTCATCTATACCAAATATCCCAAAATCTGCAAATACACTCACTATCCCTAAAGTAGATGCAGCGCCTGCGGCAGTAGCAGTATTATGTTCAGATATCCCTGCCTCAAAAAATCTTTCTGGAAAGGATCCAGCAAACTTTGATGTCTTTACAGAACCAGATAGATCACAATCAAATACCGCTATAGGTATGTCTTTATTAATGTTTGCCACATCTAAAAGGGCATCTCCCATAGCAGACCTGTTGTCTGTAAGTACATCCACATCATACAAAATAGGCCTTCCTTGTTCCATCTTGGGAAATGGTAAAAAATCTACAGATATATCCTCAGCAATTGGCTCCTTTCTTAGACCCTCTAACTCCTCTAAGGACCATTCTAACTCAACCTCCTCTAATGCATCGACCATTTCTTCTTTATTCAATGCCCTCCCATGATATTCAGCCTTGCCTTCCATAAAGGATACCCCTTTACCCATTACAGTATTGGCAATAATGACATAAGGATTTTTGTGATCACCTGATGCCTGAAAGAGAGCAGAATATATCTGTTCAAGATCATGACCATCGATTTCCAGCACAGAAAAACCTGCTTCTTCATACTCTGCTCTAAAATCTTGAGGCATTATTTCATCTCTATCCCCTGATATTTGGAGGCCATTATTATCTATGATAACTGTAATATTGTTCAGGCTAAATTTTCTGATAAAGCGCCTTGCCTCACATATCTGACCTTTTTGTTGTTCCCCATCACCCATAGTAACAAAACAATCCGCATCATATCCTTTGAGCCGACTTGCAATTGCATACCCACATGCTACAGATAATCCCTGACCAAGGTTGCCTGTACCCCAAACAATACCTGGGACAGAAGGTTCCACATGTCCTTCAAAAATACTGCCTATCCTTCTGAAACCCTTTATTACATCCTTTGGATCAAAAAGACCCCTCCTTGCCAAGGCAGAATAAACCCCGGGTGATGTATGCCCGTGACTGATGATTACTTTATCATGATCCATATCTATCACGTGATATAAGAGGGTATATACATCTATTGAGGATAAAGACCCTCCAGGGTGACCTGACCCAGCTAGATAGGTCATAGCCAGAATATCTCCTCTAGACTTGCCCGCCTTTTCTGATATTTCGTTTAATAAATCTTGAGTCAGTCTCTTTATCATGCCCTTTCCCCTTACTATATTTTATCGTAGATAAACCTACCTTCAAAGACTCAAAAATGATCTCTGAAGGATCTAATTGCCTTATACCTGTAAGACCACCCAACTGCATACGACATGCCCCACAATCAGATGCTATTGCATCTGGCTTATATTCTAAAATGGGTAAAGTTGCCAATCTACCTATCTGTATGGAAGTCTCCTTGTTCTTTTCCTTAAATCCATACGTGCCAGCCATCCCACAACAATTATCCTCTAGCACCCGATATTCCAGACCTGGTATCTTCTCAAACAACCTAGCCGCTGGATAACCTATTCCCAAGGCCTTTAAATGACATGGCATGTGATATGCTATCCTCATATTAACTTGGCCAAACCCAGGTTTGATATAACCTTCCTCGATAAGGTTCAAGATATACTCATGCACATTGTATGTATTCTCAGATATCTTCTTACCATCAGGTAGATCCATAATTCCTGGGTAGTCTCTGACCAATGTTAAACCACATGAGGTACATGCATAAACCACATCATAGCCCCTATTAATATAATGCACCAAGATCCCTGCGTTCTTATTTGCAAACCTTCGAGCCCTGTCTAAGTCACCATTCCCTAATGCAGGCAGACCACAACAGACCTGATGAGGCGTTATCACTTCAAGCCCCATTGACACAAGGATAGAACGTATCTTCCTTCCTATATCCGGCCTGTTGAAATTCAAATAACATCCATAGAAAAAAACCACCTTCTTTGAGCCCTTTCCTACCTTCCTCCTGCCTTTAGAAAGGGTAAATGCACGATATCTTGGGAAAGGAATGTATGTAGATATCCCTATCACCCTCATGATATTTTTTACTAAATTTGTGTTTATTATTTTATTAACAATAGGGGCAAAGGCAGAAGCTAATATCCCTATGTTATATGTGTTTGCAAACATGTAGTTTGCTATAGACCTGCCATGTTCCTCTACATATTTTATCTGGGCCTTTAATATAATCTCCGATACATCTACTCCATAGGGACATGCAGTCTCGCACCTTTTACACTGGTTGCAAAAAAGCACCCAGGTATCAACAGACACCTCCCCATCCATTCTAAAACGCTGTGCATCAGGACCAGCCTGCTTTGGACCCGGGAATTTTGGTTCAACACTAAAAACAGGACAATTCTCCACACAGATTGTACACCTGATACAGTGCTCAAACTTCATCCAAGCCACCTATCTAAGCTCTTTGCAGCAGCAACGCCTGTAGCAATCGCCATCCCATTCCCACATCTGTACTTCATGATATTAGAAAAAGCTAAAATACTTCCACAAACAAATAGGTTTTCAAGGTTAGCATGTCTTGGCCTGAATGATCTATCCACCCTTATCCCTGCCTTTTCTATAGGATGCCCAATATCAAAAAAATCCTCATTAAACCACTTGGCCCTTTTTTTAGGGAAAACAACTGGCAGATTAAAAACTGTCTCATATACTGACTCTCTCAAGGCATATAGCCCCCCGCTTACGAATGAGCCTGTAGCAAGAACGAATGCCCTCCCTTCTACCCTCGTTGGTCGGGACCCGGTAACAATTGTCACAGCCTCTATTTGTGTGTCTGAGCGTTCTACGCTGGCAATATCTCTGCCCCAGTATATATCTCCACCCTTTTGCTGAAGGGTGTATTTCAGTCTCCTGAAAAGCCTTATGCCCGGTATAGATGGTGGAAGTGTAGGTATCTCAAATATCTTCCTATCCAACTCGTTCGATATTGCCTCCATAATCTCTACTGAAGAACTTAGCCCTAACACTGCAGGCATTGCTATCCTCCCATTCGGGATCTCCCAACTCTTAAGTTTAGCTACAAACTCTCTCCTAAATGTTGTATCCTCAAACCTTGTTGCAAGACCTACAGTAGTTGATATGCCCGCATCAAAGACAGAGTATCCGGCATTTTCATTCTTAGATGTAATATAGGCAGGATAAAAATCCTTTAATCCTTTAAATGAGACTATGTGAATGTATTCATTATCTCCAGTATATGCTGCCTTCATGGTTTGAGGAACAAGGCATGTAGCCTTAATAGTGCCAAGTGGTGTAAGGATTCCTCTATTTGTTTCAATGTCTCCAATATAATTAAGGCCTGAACCTGCCATAATCTTTTTAAAGAAATTTAGCGAATCTCTTATACCTTCAAGGCCTACAAAATGATACGGATGTCCCCTAGGAGGCTTCTCTATTCCTTTTAAAGGGCTGGATGTTCCTCCAAATACATCAATGCACCCGGTAGATAGACAACACATAGGGTCACCTTTTGAAATAAGCGCTGTCTTCTTCCCCCTGTCTGCAAGCCATATGGATGCCATCAAACCTGACAGCCCCCCGCCAATAATTACTACATCATACATATCTTCTCTCTTTGCCTATAAATTCTCATGCCTGCGTGGCGCTCACAACCAAAGATGAAAATGCTTTCGGGATGGAGGGTCTTTCGCTTATCTATTTAGAACTCATACTTAAGATGCCAAGGTATATGCTCTCAACAAGCTGCTCTTCCCTTAACTGATCTCCCCATAGTGCTGGCCTAATCCCCTTAAACCGCCCTTCCAAAAAGGTCTTTAATATTCTTATGGAATCTTCAGGAGAGATCCTTCCCATTTCCTGCATTACACCTAAGGCCCTGTATGTACAAAAACCGCCCTGACATGGCCCCATCCCAAGACGTGTCCTGTGTTGTATATCCTCTATATATTTAGTGCCTATCCTGTTCATCACACCTTCCACATCGGCCCTTGTTACAAGCTCACATTCACATATAATATCATCCATGTCCTTTAATCTTTTTGATAATGGGTATCCTGTTAGCTCATCCTGACCGTCAAGTGGTATCTGGGCTGTTGTACATGGGACCTTTTTATCAAACCTTGTCATAATGATGTCAACCATCTTCTCTGCCATCAATCTATAGGTAGATAATTTGCCTCCAATTATGCTGAAAAGCCCATTATTATGATCTATAATCCTAAAACCCCTAGATATAGCCCTGGTATCTTCCACCCCGGATGCAAATAATGGTCGGACCCCACAATAGGCCCTTATCATCCTGGTAGACCCAAATTTAGGTATCATATGATCTACCTCTGTAGCAATAGTATCTATCTCATGGGATTCTACCTTTATATTGTCCGGATCCTTCACGCTTATGGATGTGGTCCCAGCCAGACAGACTGCCTCATTAGGGACTATGATATCCCCATCAGATGGCGGCCTGAGCCTGTTTATAACCATATTGGTAAGTCTATGGTTTGATATGATAAGGCTCCCTTTAGACAAGGTCAAGGGCACATGAGACCCACCCAAGGCTGCCACTTTATCTCCCCATGCACCGGTAGCATTTATTATAATCTTACCTCTTACCACCTTGATCTGAGATGTAAACTTTTCCTTTGCCTTTATTCCAACACATCTACCTTTTTCTTTTATGATATCTATGACCTCGTGATGGATTAAAAACCCTCCACCTGCCTGTCTTGAGGATATAGCATTCAACATGCACAGCCTAAATGGATCTATAGCACAATCTGGCACCTTTATGGCTTCCTCTATCATTGGATTAAGCTCTGGCACTAAATCAATGGCCCTAGAAGGCGATAAGACATCTGTAGGGATGCCTACATCCTCACAACATTTTAAGAATCTATCTCGGAATCTTTTAGAATCACCAGGTAATCGTACAAAAAGTCCCCCTGTGGGTTCCACGCATTTTTCAGCGATCCTGCGTAATATCAAATTCTCTGAAATACATTCTTTGGCAGCTTGGGGGTCTGTAACTACATACCTAGCTCCACTATGCAACAGGCCGTGACAACTGCCAGTAGCGCCTGCTGCAAAGTCACCCCTTTCTATCAGATAATGGGGAATACCCCTTAATGCCAGGTCTCTAGCTATACCACACCCTGTTGTACCGCCTCCAATAATAATTACATCAGTATTTATCATAATTCCATTCTCGTAAAGACCTAAATTTCCCTTAATATTTAACTAGTTGTCTTGTTATCTTTCTCCACCACTTCTCTGATCTCATCAAATATAGAGGGAATAGCTGCAGTAACCCTAGCCCAACTAGATATAAAAGGGCTGCCCAAAGGATCTTTCAGAAAGGCCTGACCTGCTATATCCAACCCCTTTGTAAAAGTATCTACCGCCTTTACCTCACTATGCCTGTCAAAAAAGAGCCCATTTATGTCAGCATCATCTTCGTATAATCTTACCGCATCTTGGGCAATCCTTTGATACGTAACCTTCAAAGCCCTGAACATGCCATCAGAAAATGCTACTCCCTCGCTAGCAAGGGTAGAGAACAATGAGATAGCAATATCTATACTCATCTTTAACAAGCCCTTTGTAGGATCGCCATCACTGAGCTCCTGATGCTTATGTTCATAGTCTACAGAAAGATCTACCTGACATACACGCCTCTGTGTGCAATTCCTGTACACCTCGCCAAGAAGGCCTATCTCAAGACCCCAATTTGCAGGCATCTTATTCACCATCGCCAGCCCATCCTTCATGGCAAATTCGCCAGCCAGGGGATATCTGAAAGAATCTAAATAATTTAGGTATGGCAAAAAGCCTACAATCTTTTTTAGGGCACGAATTAAGGGGGTTACAAAGAGTCGTGTCACCCTCCCATGTAGCCTGTCTGTTACTCGAGCATAATAGCCCTTGGCATATTCATACTCCATATTGGGGTCTACTACAGGGTAGACAAGTCTTGCTAAAAGGGACCTCTCATAAGTAAGTATATCACAGTCATGTAAGGCAATAACATCAGTATCTCGACACGCAAGCACATAACCCAAGCACATCCATACATTTCTTCCCTTACCAGCTGATACACTAATAAGGCCTTCTTTATTTAATTTAGAATATATGCCCTGCATTCTTGGCCCATCATTCCAGATAACCTTTGTATTCTGAGGTAATATTGCAAAAAAATCTAAGGCTTGCTTAAATTCATCTTGGTTGGCACTATCCAACCCTACTACTATCCGATCGATATATCCTACGTCTATTAATATGTTTACTATACGTGATAGGGCCTGGCCCTCTAACTCAGAATATAAACTGGGCAAAACCAAAGAGATTGGCCTCCATACAGCATATCTAGTAATCCTTTCTTCCAAAGCCTCCAACTCTACTTTACCAATCTGATGGAGGGTGGAAATAGTGCCATTCTGAAAAAAATCACCCATTTAACCCTTCCTCCTTCCTTAGTATGTCTAATATAACCGCATTCCATCCCTTAGGGCCGACATCAGGGGCCTTTATAACCCTACCCCTCAAACTCTCGGGGAGTTTCACATATGAATTATCTGGTCTGCGTAATACAATTGGGATGTCTACAACCCTGAATAAAGGTATATCATTGGGACTATCCCCTAAAGCTATGGTCTTCCAGTTGACACCAGGAAATATATCTTTATATATCTTGGATGTAATCCTTGCTGCTTTACCCTTGTCAACGTCACCTACAATATGATGGAATCGACCCCCTTCTAAGCAAGAAAGACCAAGTTTATTTATGACCTTAATAAATCTTTTAAGATCCTCTTGAGAACTATCAAAGACAAAAGGCTCTGAAAAATCACGTTTCTTGGATCTCTTAGCATATTCAATATCCATCCCTGTAAGAGAGACTATCTCCTCTGGGCTCATGGTTGAAAAACCCTGTACTTGAACACCACTTATCCTCTCTGCTTGAGAAACCTTAGCCAAAATTTCTGAATACGAAGGTCCTATCTGTATAACTTGATAATCATCAAGAAGATATGAATGCATCTCTTCAGGAATTACAAATCCCTTGGGTAAAAATATCCCACTGCCATTTTCTGTTATAAAGACTTCAGAAATTCCTAAGAGAGGCAACAATGGCTCAACCTCTGCCTTAGTCTTACTGGTAGCTATTACTAGCGGTATATTTAGTCTTCTTAGAGCATTTAGTGCAGGCCATGCAGCACTTTCCGAATAACTATACCAATCTAACAAAGTACCATCTAAATCAGTAAATATCAAAAGATGGGTATCTTCGGTCATATAAAAAATATAACATGACCAGCATCACCTGTCCAGAAATTAAAGCCTGGGGGTAACTACTCAGGTGGATAGACTGAAGATTCACCCTGTTAAATGCGACCTTTGGTCGTCCTGCCTTCGGCAGGATTTAACAGGGTAAAGACTAATAGGGACAAATCATGCGAGATCACACAAAGTAAGTGAGGAAACTGAAGGCTAAAGAAAATTTAGACCACTTCAGCCCTCGGTTTTCATCCTAACGACCCATTAATCAGCTAAATTTGTCGAAGCGCTTAGGATTCTTGTGGAATCCCTCTGTGTCAATGTAGATGAGACAGCTTCCCAGTGGTAAATTAGTGTTGAGGGTGGGGAAGGAGAGAAGGATAATGAAGAAGGATTTATCCCTGATTTCACCAACGATCGTCGAACCCGAGAAGGTCTTGAATGGCTTGATTCGAACGTTGCGAGATAATTGATATGCTTCAGCCTTCAGCCTTTAGTCTAAATACCTGAGTAGTTACGCCTGGGACTCGTAAGTAGATTTTTAGTTGGTTGTCTAACATCCATATCTGTGATAAATGAACCTTTAGACAAGAAGATAGGAGGAGAATCATGATAGGTGGGATAGGAATGACAGAGATTATCATAATCTTAGTAATAGTCCTCATTATATTCGGGGCTGGAAAATTACCTGAGGTGGGATCAGCCTTGGGTAGGGGGATAAAAAATTTCAAGTCAGCAGTCACTGAGCCTGAAGAAAAAAAGAGCGTCGAATCAGAAAAAGAGCAAAAAAACCATAACGAATCAAAAGACTGATCCACTTATAGGGCATATATCTGTACATCACTAAAGACATGAAAGCCTCTTTTTACAAACAATTCTTTAACCTTAGATAGCGCTTTGGTTTCTATTATAACCAAGGCAAGAGAACTATAGTGCCTACTATATTTCTCTTGCGTCTACTACCCTTACTGCCTTGCCCCCTGATATAGGCAAACTCCCTACCTCACATAACTCAACCTCAGGGGTTATAAGAATCTCATCTCTAAGATCTCTTATAATCCGATTCTTTAATTCTTCTAGCTTATTCAAATCCCCTACAAACATGTTTGAATCAAGCTCCACACGTACAATCATATGATCATTATGACCCCTGGATTCTAGTATTATCTGGTAATTCCTACCTACCCCTTCTTTACCCATGAGTACCTGTTCTACTTGCATAGGGAAGATATTCACCCCCTTGATAATCAGCATATCATCAGAGCGTCCTGAGATCCTTTTGATTCTGTGATGAGTCCTACCACATGCACACTCTCCTGACATCAATGCTGTTAAATCCCTTGTCCTATATCGTATGATTGGCATACCTTCCCTGGTAAGAGTGGTTAGGACCAACTCGCCTATCTCTCCTGGTTTTACATGGGCCAATGTATGAGGGTTGATCACCTCTACTAGATAAGCATCTTCCCAGATATGCATCCCTTGCTTTTCCTGGCACTCAAAGGCCACTCCTGGCCCATTCATCTCTGCGAGACCATAGGAATTAAATGCCCTTATACCAAAAAAATTTTCTACCTTTTTCCTGGTCTTCTCTGAATGCGGTTCTGCTCCAAGGATAGCAATCCTGAAACGCGGCAGGTCCCTTTTCGGCACAACACCGAGGCTCTCTGCGGTATCTGCTAAATGTAAGGCATAGCTTGGGATTACATGCACTACAGAGACTTCAAAATCTCTCATGAATCTTAGCTGTCTTTTGGTGTTGCCTGGCCCTGTAGGTATAGTTAGACACCCTAAGAGCTCTGCTCCATAATGAAGCCCAAGCCCACCTGTAAACAGGCCATAGCCTATCATGTTCTGAAAGATATCTCCCTTACGGACTCCTATCATGTAAAGACATCTGGCTACTAAATCTGTCCATGTATCTATGTCACCTATGGTGTGAAAGACAACAGTTGGTGTCCCAGTCGTACCTGAAGAAGAGTGAAGTCTTACCAGTTTTTGTTTGGGTACACATACCATACCATATGGATATGCTTCCCTTAAGTCTTGTTTTGTAGTAAAGGGGAGTTTTTCTATATCACTAAGGGTTGTTATCCTGTAATCCTTAAGCCCTAAGGCATTATAATATGGAGAATCTGCTGCCTTGGCCACCGTCTCCTTAAGCCGCCTAAGCTGAAGTTCCTCTAACTTGTCTCTTGAAATAGTCTCTGTTTTTCTATCCCAGTACACTTAATGACTCCTTGATATATGTTCTAAATGCTGTATAAACCTAGCATGCGTTGTTAAAGAAGTCAAACTGACCATATGGAGGGCCTATAATGAATATTTGTATGATAGGTGCAGGATATGTAGGGCTAGTCACTGGTGCGTGCCTTGCGGAGATGGGAAATAATGTAATATGTGTGGACAAAGATAAAGGAAAGATAGATATTTTAAAAAAGGGTGAGCTCCCCATATATGAACCTGGATTAAAGGATATAATAGATAGGAATGCAAAAGAAGGAAGACTAATCTTCACTCAAGATATAAGAGATGGGGTGGCAAAAAGTCTATTATGTTTTATTACCGTGGGCACTCCAGCCGATGCTGATGGCTCTGCTGATCTTAGATATGTTCTCAATACCTCCTCCCAAATAGGAGACACAATGGAGGAGTATAAGATCATTGTAAATAAGTCCACAGTACCTGTAGGTACTGCAGAAAAGGTAAGGGAGACTATCCAAGAAAGACTAGTTCAAAGAGGGCTATCCCACATAGAATTCGATGTGGTATCCAATCCTGAATTTCTAAAAGAAGGAAATGCTATTTCAGACTTCATGCGACCAGAGAGGATGATTGTAGGCACAGATAATGTACGGACTGCAGAGATCATGAAGGAACTCTACAGTCCTTTTGTGCGTACTACAAATAACCCCATACTCATCATGGACATAAGAAGTGCAGAGCTTACAAAATACGCCTCCAATGTATTTCTTGCTACAAAGATATCCTTTATAAATGAACTTGCTATATTATGTGAAAAGGTAGGTGCAGATATCTCTCATGTAAGAGAAGGTATGGGCACAGATTCCAGGATAGGACCAAGATTCCTTTTAGCAGGCCCGGGATATGGAGGATCTTGCCTTCCAAAAGACGTCAGGGCCCTGTTACGGACATCAAAAGATTATGGGCTGACCCTGGAGATCTGCGAGGCAACTAACAAGGTAAACCAGCGGCAGAAGACCTTCTTTGCAGAAAAGATAATATCTTACTTTAAGGATGCAGATTTATCTAAGATAAATATCGCTGTTTGGGGACTCACATTTAAACCAAAGACAGATGATATCAGAGAAGCGCCTGCTATAGATATCATAAAGATGCTTTTAAACCGTGGCATACACATTACAGCCTTTGACCCTCTGGGCATGGACAAAGCACATGAGTCTCTAGGGGATAGTGTATCCTTT
>JAGGYK010000214.1 GCA_021162585.1 Deltaproteobacteria bacterium | reverse complement strand
GAGTTGGTGGCAGGTGGCTTGGTTCGTAGCCTTGGCGGATGGGCTGAGGTTAAGAAGATGCGGTTAAGTGGTCAGGATCGCCTCAAGGGTGATGAGCGGATATTGGGCGAGGGAGATTTTGTTAGAATAGGAATAGGGGACGTCCATTTGCAAATCAGTTGACAGCTTAGCATATTGATGATACTGTATATCTTATGCCACGATTAGCCAGATTGGATGCACCTGGTGCAGTGCACCATGTGATTATACGGGGGATAGAACGTAGAAAGATATTCAGAGATAGCAAGGACCGGAACAATTTTCTTGAACGGGTCAGCAAACTGGTGTCTGAAACCAACACGGCCTGCTATGCATGGGCGCTTATGTCCAACCATGCTCATTTTCTGTTTCGAACAGGAGACGTGGGATTGTCAACTTTGATGAGGAGACTTCTTACAGGATATGCAGTAAGTTTTAACCGCAGGCACAAGAGGCACGGCCAGCTTTTTCAAAACCGCTACAAATCGATTATCTGCCAGGAGGATATTTATCTGAAAGAATTGGTTCGTTACATCCATTTGAACCCTTTGAGGGCGAAGGTTGTTTCTGATATTTCCGAGCTTAACAAATACGATTACTGCGGTCACAGTGTGCTGATGGGTAAAAAAAAGCGTGAGTGGCAGGATACAGAATATGTATTGTCCTATTTTGGCAGGAGGGTTGGTGAAGCAAGGAAGTGCTATATTGCTTATGTGGAAAAGGGGATAGAACAAGGCAGGCGGCCGGAGTTGGTGGGAGGTGGCCTGGTTCGTAGCCTTGGCGGATGGGCTGAGGTTAAGAAGATGCGGTTAAGTGGTCAGGATCGCCTCAAGGGTGATGAGCGGATATTGGGCGAGGGGGATTTTGTTAGGCAGGTTCTGTCTCAGGCAGATGAGACGTACAGTCGGCGGTATGAATTAAAGTGTCTGGGATATGATCTTGAACGCCTTGAGCAGAGGGCGGTCGAGATATACGGAATTGATAAAGAAGAGCTGTACTTAAGGGGACGTCAGAAGACACGAGCAGAAGCGAGGAGCCTTCTGTTTTACTGGGCAGTTCGTGAATTAGGGATGAGTGGAGCTTCGCTGGCGAGACGATTCGAAATGAGCCAACCGGGCGTAGTTTATGCAGTGAATAAAGGGGAAAAGATAGCTAAAGAGAGAAACTATCGATTGCTCGAATAACTTACTTATTTACAAATGGACGTCCCGCATCTACCCCCCCGTCCCGCATCTACCCCCCCGCATCTACCCTTAAATAAATTGTTTTAGCCATCATTCGATCTTTTTTAGTTTCTCTATCTCCTCACGAATCACCCTCTCCACAATCCCTGGCAACAGGTCTCTGGTAGCTGAGATAACCTCTTTTATAAGCTCTCCCACAATGGGTCTGACAACCCCCTCCAACATGGCAGGGATCTCTTTTTTGATCTCCTGGACATCAGTGCCTGTAACATCAAGTCCCGTGCTTACTTCAGCAGGAGATTCCTCTATAATTTGTTCAGCTTCAGATATCGGGGCTTGCATCTCTTCCTCTGGTGGCTCAGCGACCTCCTCTGTAGGAGGGGTATCTATCTCTTCCTCCGGTTGGACAATCTCCTCCTCTGGTTGAGCTGAAGCTTCATCAACCTCTGCTGGAGCTTGAAGTTCTGTAACCTCCTCTGACGGCTCTTCCTCTGTTAATACAGCCTCCTCATCAGAAGATATTGCTACATCTACATTAAGGCTCTCATCTACATCTTCAATGTCTTCTACAGAAACATCATCCTCCATAGCTATTTCCTTGCCTAAATCAAATGTGTCTGGCTCTGTTCCCAAAGTCGCATCCTCAACAGCTCCTCCCTCTTCCTCTGGTTTAGCCTCTTCTCCTGGAGGAGTGCCTTCTTCCAATAGATCTGTAAGATCTATTATAACATCATCCTCATCTTTAAATTTGTCTTTCATAATCATCTCCTGTATCTTAAATTTAAGCTACAAAAACTTTGCCCCATTCAAAGACCTACTCATTTCAATTCTTCATATCTGGCTGGCCCGTAGACTCCAGGACACTCATCCATAGTGCACCACTTGGGTTTATCTTTTTCCTTTCTTTTACAGTAAGTTCTATAGGTATATGAACATATGCGCTCTTCCAGAACCCTACCAACATGTCGGTCTTTCCAGCCATACCTGCATGGGTAGCCATTTGTGCCAAAAAGCCACAGAATATCGAATCAGATGCACTTGCAGGTACGCTCCTTATCACATAACTGGGATCAATATACTTAAGGTTTATTTCAATACCTTTTGACACAAAGTACTGTTCTATCTTTTCCTTCAACAACACACCAATATCGCCCTTCTTTATGTTTCCAGATGCATCAGTCTTTTTTTGCTTGTCATCAAAAAATTTTTGACCAGCACCTTCTGCAACTACAATAACTGCATGGCCTCTTGCGTCAAGTCTCTTTTCCAATGTAGAGAGAAACCCCCCTTCGCCATCTAAGTCAAAGTCTATCTCAGGAACAAGCACAAAATTTACATCCCTTTGTGCCAGGGCAGCGTTTGCAGCAATAAAACCAGAATCTCTTCCCATAAGTTTTACCAGCCCTATCCCATTTGGGGCACCTGTAGCCTCCACATGGGCACTCTGGATAACCTTCTTGGCCTCTTCTACCGCTGTATCAAATCCAAAAGATTTTGAAACCAGATTTATGTCGTTATCTATGGTCTTTGGTATCCCTATAACAGAGCATTTATACCCACGTGATAAAATCTCTTTGGCTACCCTAGAAGCTGCCTTTAGGGTGCCATCTCCTCCTATAAAGAACATGATGTTTATATTCAAACGCTCAATTGCATCAACTATCTCAGAGACATCCTGAGGCCCTCTGGATGAGCCCAAGATAGTGCCACCTAGTTCATGAATTGGTGTCACAAATTCAGGGTTAAGTTCAATAATAGGATGTTTATACTTGGGGATAAAACCCTGAAGGCCATATGGTATCCCATATATATTTTTTACACCATACATATAATATAATTCAAGTACAATTCCTCTTATTACATCATTGATTCCTGGACATAGCCCCCCACTTGTAACAATCCCACACTTTGTCTTTGAAGGGTCAAAAAATATCTTCTTTCTGGGACCTGCCATTTCAAGGGTAACAGGGTTTTTCCCCTTGGACTGGCAGCCTTTTATATACTCTAAAGAAATGTCTAATAAAACACGATCCCTATCATCAACAAACAGCTTATTTATTACAGGCGAATCGATTTTGGCTACACCTAGATTTTTTATTGTTGTATTGAGGTTGGTATCTACATCTGCCTTAAAATCCTTTTTCACAGGCCTCCCCCATACTTTGTTATCATCGGTCTTGATATATAATTTCTTTACTCGAGTACAATAAAAAATGTAATAGAAAATTTGATCTTACACCTCTTCACCACATCATGGCTCAGATGTATACTTGACATATAACCATCTTTTTTACTATCCTTTGTTGATCATAAAGCAAGATACTATCACTTCAACACATGTAAGGAAAAACAATGCTAATCAAGCCATTTCCAAAGGTTGAAGACGTTCATGCAATAGCAATCCCCTTGTTTGGCTATTCTGATCTGATTACAGCCAATGTGTATGCAGTAGGTAAAGGCCCTGTTACCCTGATCGATACCGGCCCTAAATTCCCGGGGGCACTGGCGTTTGTCCAGAAACAGCTCAAATTAGCGGGCATTGACATTAACGATATTGAACGGATTATCATCACCCACGGCCACCTAGATCATTTCGGCCTGGCTGCCAGCATCCGTAAAGCCGCTGGAGGCCCAATTGAGTGTTTTATCCACGCCGAAGATAAGTGGCGAGTATCCAGCGAAGGCTTTCAAGAGGAGATGTGGAGCGAAGAGGCTCAAATTTTTATGGCCATGGTTGATATGCCACAGAGAGAGATCGAAAAGGTAAAGAAGCGCTTTTCCTTTTTCAAAAAGTTATGCGATCCCTTAGATAACGTATCTATAATGGAAGACGGAGCCGAATTCGTCGGAGAAGGCTACCACCTTAGAGCAATCCACACCCCGGGGCACTCTCCTGGATCCATCTGCCTGTACGAATCCCGGCAGCAGATTTTATTTTCCGGCGACCATATAATTAAGCATATTACGCCTAATCCATTGATGGAAATAAAACGCGACCGACTGCGTGACCCCAATTACCAGAGTTTAAAGGCGTATATGAACTCACTTGACAAGATCTCCGGGCTTGACGTGCGTTTTGTCTTTCCCGGGCATGGTGAATATATTGAGGATTTAGACAATATCATCTCCACCTATAAAGTGCATCACAGGCAGCGCATGGACCTGGTGTGGGGTGCACTCAAGAAAAAATCCCGGCCCCTTTACTATCTAATCGACGATGTATTCCCCTATGTGCCGGAAGACGATGTCTTTTTGGCTATATCAGAAATTCTAGTCCATCTGGAAATACTAATCAACGAAGGCAGCGCAGAGCTTGCCGATCCCGGGCCTCCCGCATTATATCGCGCATTGTAACAAGATTTTGATGTTAGCAGAGAGGTAATAGGATACAGGGAATCGTTAACTTACCGTCATGATCAAATCGATTTTACTTACTTGGAAAAAGTGCACCTTTGGTATATTGAGTAGCTGAGAATGGCAAAAGGAGGAATCCATGACGATTAAGATAGCAATCTTAACAGGAGGAGGGGACTGCCCCGGTTTGAACGGAGCGATCAAGTGGGTGACGAAAACAGCCCTGGATCCTCTCCTTGTAAAAAAACGTTCTGTCAAATTTGAAGTGATAGGTGTTATGGAAGGATGGAAGGGATTGGTGGATATTAATCCTGATGATCCCAAAAGCCGCGCCCACTACCTTAAACATCTGGACGAGGAGGTTGTTCGAGCCTGGGATCGTTCTGGAGGAACAAACCTGGGAACATCACGGACAAACCCCTTTAATCCAAAAAATGATCGATCGAAGAAATTGTTAAAGAATATTGAGAAACTTGGGATCGATGTCATCGTGGCAATTGGGGGAGAAGATACCCTTGGGGTTGCCTATAACCTATACAAGCAAGGGATTAAGACTATAGGAATTCCTAAAACCATTGACAATGACCTGGTAGGTACCGATTATTCCATCGGTTTTGATTCTGCTGTGAATGTCATAATGGAGGAAATTGATCGGTTGCGCACCACGGCCGGTTCCCACAACCGAATCTTTGTTGTAGAGACAATGGGACGTCATGCCGGGTGGCTTGCCCTGCATGGAGGTGAATGCAGCGGCGCTTATATTATCCTGATCCCCGAACATCCTTTCGACATAGATCGTGTTTGCGAACTCCTCCGCGAGCGGAAGGGACGTGAGATTCAGTACAGTATTATTGTTGTTTCTGAAGGGGCGAAACCAAAAGGAATGCAAGAAGTTTACAAAGATGATAAGATTGATGATTTTGGGCATCGTTCTCTTGGAGGGATTGCTAACTATGTGGCGGACGAAATCGCAAAGAGGACAGGTTTTGAAACACGTTATGTTATTTTGAGCCATCTCCAAAGGGGTGGGGTGCCATCGGCCCGTGATCGTCTTATGGCAAGGTGGTTTGGTATTTCAGCAGTTGACATGATCCTTAACGAGGATTTTGGCAGGGTAGTAAGCCTCTCGCACGGAAAGATTACATCCATTCCCCTTAAGGAGATCATTGATAAACTAAAGCTTATCGATGTGGATAAGTATTACGACACCGAAAGATACAATGGAAAGAGGACCATCCTGTAATTTGCCAATTGTCTTAACCCTACTACGTAACTTCTTCGAATTTTAGGCAATGTATTGTAATTTTGCCAAAGATAGATATACTATATTTATACCAAGTTGCGTTCAATCAAGTACCTTGTAAAATTGTCATTGCAGGCGCAGCGAAGCAATCTAAGGCTGGGATTGCCACGTCGCTAAAGCTCCTCGCAATGACTGATTGCAACTTGGTATTAGACACGCAAGCCGCAAGATTTTGAGCAATTACGACTCGTATAGCAAAGAGATAAACTTTTCATGAAAAATACGAAAAAGAAAAGACCTCTCAACTTAATAGCCAGTGATTACTTTAACTATCATGGAAGGCATCTCCCCCAGCAGTGCGCCAGTGATGAATTCTACTTCCTTCCCCGCTCCGAAGTCGCTACCGAACATTTAAACAGTTTAGATAATCTCACCCCGGAGAAAATTCAGGATCATAATCGATATGTGCTAAACCTTTTAAGTGAAATTTCGTCGGAAGAACAGGATAACCTGGAGGAAGAAATAGATCGCGTCCTCCTTAAGCAGAGCATGAAAAGCTTTATCAGGGAATTCAATGATTCCAAGGTATGGCGAAATGACCCCACTCTCTATGTTAAGATCCCCATTTTTGCAATGGATCAGGTTCTTTCCCAAAGAGATAGTACACCAGACCAGGTAAAAACAAATCTCTTCCTCCTTTTTGCCCAGATCCCTTCCTTTCTCAGTTTGGCCATTAAAAATCTTCATTTCCCTTCTGAACTTTCCCTCCAGGTTGTCCTTAATATGACCCAGGATGCAATCCATTTCCACAACATTGTAGTATGCCGTCGAAGGGAACTGGGTGAGAATATTATTTACAGTCGAGAACTGGTGATCTCCAAGAGAAAAGGTCTGATCCGGGATGCAACCTATTGCACCCACCTATATAGCCAGAAAAAGCTCACAACAATGCTGACATCAGCCGGTTTTAGTGCTGTAGGCTTCCAAAAAGACTTTGTTTCCCATAAAAAGAAAGGGGACTATGGATGCATGACAAATCGTATGATCGTGATTGCTGATAAGAAATAAGGAGTTGAGTGGAAAATGAGTGTTTTTCGAGGGATAAATTTGACGGTTTCGCAAAAAGTCTTTTTAACTTGTCATTTCGAGTGACCTGCCTGCCGGCAGGCAGGAACGGGAAATCTTTCCAATGCAACATGTTGAATACACAAAATTTCTCCCTGTGGTCAAAACGACCGATTCACTGAGTTTGACTTTTTGCGAAACTATCAAATGTACATAAGCAAAAAT
>JAGGYK010000186.1 GCA_021162585.1 Deltaproteobacteria bacterium | reverse complement strand
CCCGTAGGAGTCTGGACCGTGTCTCAGTTCCAATGTGGCTGACCGTCCTCTCAGACCAGCTATGGATCGTGGCCTTGGTGAGCCATTACCTCGCCAACTAGCTAATCCAACGCGGGCCCATCCTAAAGCGACAGCTTGCAAGCAGAGGCTATCTTTCCCCTTCAGCCTTATGGCCAAAGGTCGTATACGGAATTAGCCCGCCTTTCGGCGAGTTATTCCCTACTTCAGGGTAGGTTACCCACGCGTTACTCACCCGTACGCCGCTTTACTCTCCCGAGCAAGCTCGGGATTTCTCGCTCGACTTGCATGTGTTAGGCACGCCGCCAGCGTTCGTTCTGAGCCGGGATCAAACTCTCATAAATAAGCTTTCTCCCACCTTTCACTATTCAGTTTTCAAAGATCCATCAATAAAAAATAATAGCTTTTATTTGTATCACTAAATTTTAATTCTGTCAACACATCTTCGGATTATTTCAATTTTTTATAAAGACCTTCTCTATTAAAGAACCGTCAATATGTCAAGAACTACCTTATCCTGATATATTCTATATATTCAGGTCTTACATCTTCTATTCTAAATATTTTGCCGTGTCAAGGCCCTATCCCTTTAGAAATTCAAAAAAATTCCTCGCCTTTATTGGCTCCCTTTTTCTAGAGTATACCTCTCAGCCCCCAGACATAAGACTAAAGAACATTTATCTTTGCAAATCGCCGTTTACCTACTTGGATTGCATATTTATCAGGTGATAAGATTAAAGCATCGTCAAATATCTTCTCACTATTCAACCTAACTGCCCCCTGTCTTATCAAGCGTTTTGCTTCCGATGTACTTCCTGTAAGACCTGCCTCCTTAAGAACAAAACATATCCATGGCCTCTCAATCTTCAAAGAAACCTCAGGCATATCGTCTGGGAAGGACTTGGCCCTGAATACATTCTCAAATCTTTCTCTGGCATTTACTGCAGAGATAATACCATGAAATCTCTCTACCAATTCAGAGGCAAGCAGCATCTTTGCCTCCATGGGATGTAATGCCTCACTCTCCACATCTCTTTTCATCTGAGTGATGTTATCTATTGATTTAGAACTTAATAGATTATAATAGCGCCACATAAGTTCATCTGATACGGACATAATTTTACCAAACATTTCCACAGGGTCATCATTTATGCCTACATAATTATTATACGATTTACTCATCTTCTGTACGCCATCTAAGCCCTCCAGGAGTGGAAGGGTGATTACCACCTGTGGTTCAAGGTTATATATCTTCTGGATTTCTCTGCCTACAAGCAGATTAAATCTCTGATCCGAACCACCCAACTCTATATCTGCCTTTAAGGCAACAGAATCATACCCCTGTATGAGGGGATACAGGAATTCATGTATGCGTATAGGCTTTTGCTGGGTAAACCTAACCTTAAAATCTTCTCTTTCTAGCATCCTGGCTACAGTATGGGTAGTTGTCAGTTTGATAAATTGAGCTACACTCATCTTATCCATCCACTCGGAGTTAAACGCTATAATAGTCTGCTTGGGATCCAAAATCTTAAATATCTGTTCCTGATATGTCCTGGCATTTTTTATCACCTCTTCTCTAGTCATTGCTTTTCTTGTACTACTCCTACCACTAGGATCCCCTATCATCCCGGTAAAATCACCTATCAAAAATATTACGTCATGGCCTGCATCCTGAAACTGTTTCATTTTCTGAATAAGCACCACATGTCCTAAGTGTATATCAGGGGCTGTAGGATCAAATCCTGTCTTTACACGAAGAGGTCTGTTCTTTTTAAGCTTACTTACCAGGTCTTCTTCTGATATTATATCAACAATACCCCTTGTAAACTCTCTTATCTGACTGCCAATCACTACTCCCTCCATCCATCAGTAATGGTGTGCGCTGAGCTCTCATACCCAGTCTCTGGACAAATAGCATCAACGTGAAGTTTAAGCGTTTATCTTTATTTAGCATATCCAATAGCCCTGTTCTCTCTTATAACCACGACCTTTATTTGGCCTGGGTAGGTAAGATTTTTTTCTATGGCCTTTGTTATTCCCTGAGTTAATAATTCCATATCATCATCACTTATTTGCTTTACATCCACCATAACCCGTACTTCACGCCCTGCCTGGACAGCATATGCTCTATGTACACCGTTAAATGAACCCGCTATCTTTTCCAGCTCAGTAAGTCGTTTTATATAATTTTCCAGCATCTCCTGCCTTGCTGCAGGTCTGGCAGCAGATAATGAATCCGCTGCTTGAACTAAAAACCCAAATACTGAATTTACTTGAAGCTCATTATGATGTGAGGCAACTGCATCTGTCACCGTACTAGATTCTCCATAACGTTTTAGTATCTCAGCTCCTATTATTGCGTGCGAGCCTTCAACCTCATGATCTATAGCCTTGCCTATATCATGTAATAGCCCTATACGTTTGGCTATTTTTTGATTAACACCTAATTCAGCAGCTAGAATACCGCACAGATGTGCAACATCTATAGAATGCTGGTAAACATTCTGCGCAAAACTAGTCCGATATTTTAACTTGCCAAGCAATTTTATGAGTTCTGGGTTTATTCCATGTACTCCTACATCAAATGTAGCCTTTTGTCCTGCCTCCCAAATACCATCGACCATCTCTGCTTTTACCTTTTCCACAACCTCTTCTATCCTGGATGGATGGATCCTGCCATCTACTACAAGACGTTCCAGAGAAAGTCTTGCTATCTCTCGCTTTATAGGATCAAAGCTAGATACAATAACCGCATCCGGGGTATCGTCTACAATTAGATCAACTCCAGTAATTGCCTCTATGGACCTAATATTTCTACCCTCCCTACCTATAATACGACCCTTCATCTCCTCGCTAGGTAGATTTACCACAGAGACGGTATGCTCGTTTACTACATCAGCAGAGTAACGCTGTATAGCTATGGCTAAGATCTCTTTTGCCTTTCTATCCGCTTCTACCATTGCTTCATCGGTGATCTGTTTTATTTTCTTTGCTACCTCATGCCTTGCCTCACTCTCTAGAGATTCCATTAACGCTTTCTTGGCCTGATCTGAATTCATCCCGCTTATTTCTTCAAGTCTAGCTATCTGCTTTTTATGTAGTTCTTCAATTTCTACCCTGGTCCCCTCTATTTGTTTGAGTTGCTTTGATAAATCATGCTCTGTTCTCTTAATTTCCTGCTCACGCTCATCCAGAAGATTAAACTTTTTGTCAAGTTTTTCCTCCCTCTGGATAAGTCGCTTTTCAGTAAAAGTAACTTCTTTTAGGCGTTCTTTGGCCTCAGCCTCACTTTGAGCCTTCGCAGTATATATAATGTCCTTTGCCTTTAATTGAGCATCCTTTATAGTATTAGACGACTCTATCTTAGCGTCATTTATCAGCTTACCAGCTATAAATACTACATTCTTGCCTGCCCGTTTATCGAGGACAATCTTTATCCCATAACCAGAAAAAATGCCTACCAATACCCCAATAACTATGTAGACTGTTGTTATCACCTTATTACCTCACTTCTGATTTAAATATACCTGACTGAGTTACCACAAAATCTACCCCAGCATCCCATGGATCAACAGGTAATCTTTCTACAAAAAAATCATCAAAGCATGGCCCCATTGTCACTACATCCGGATAACAATTTAGAAGTCTGTCATAGAAGCCCTTGCCATACCCTATCCTGAAACCTGCCCTGTCAAAAACCAAACCCGGTATCAAAATTAAATCAATATCGCTTACCTCAATCCACCTTTGGCAAGCAGAAGGGGCTGGCTCTAGTATGCCAAAGCCACCTTCAGATAAATCATCTTTTACCCTCGCAGGATAAAATTTAAGAGCATCTCCCTCTACCCTGGGAAATACTATCACCTTGTCGTGGGCCTGCCACAGAGTCAATACATCTACCTCACCTTGAATAGGTACATATAATGCCACAATTCTTGCTGCCTTAAAGACAGAAGCATTAGCAAGATAGCCCTGGATTGCCTTTTCCCAGGAAGCCCTTTTACCCCTATCAAGACTTTTGCGGCTTTCTAAAGCTACCTTTCTAATCTCAGACTTGCTATGCATATCTTTATAGTAAAGAGAACTTGGTAAGAATCTATGGGAATAAACCTTTTAAGAAAACCCCCAGCGATGCCGTACCCTCATGTTCCTTGAACCTGACCTTATAGTCAGGCGGGTCTGATATACTGCTTTAGGCTTTTCTCTCTTAAGGAGAACTTGCACACCACAGCAGGGAACAGACCCTCTTATCCAATATGTTGGCTCAAAGGGACCTTAAGGGCCACGAACACCCCAGGGGCTTTCATTCTGTTCGTTTATCAATAAGCTCTATAAGATGTCTTACCTCAGTATTGACCTTTTCTTTCAAACCTTCCATCTCTGTCTTTGTCTTTGCTACATCATCTGCTATGTTTAACATAACAAGAGCTACCAACTCCATAGTGGAGACTGCACTGCCTGTCTTTTGAACATCCAATATCTTCTCATCAATATATTTAGACAAAGCTTGCACATATTCTTCCCTACCCCTGGACCTTATTTTATATTCTTGCCCTAAAATTTTTATCCTTACAGTTTCCTGCAAAATACCTAAAACTCTTCCGCTTTTTTTATAAGGTCTGCAACCTTTTGCTTTACCTGGTCCCTTTCTGCCAAGAGGTCCTTTATTTCCTGCTTAAGCCCTCTTGCCTCTTCCTCCTTTTCTTTTACCTTATCGGCTAATTTCTTGTTTTCTTGTTTAAGGATATCAACACTATTTAACAATTTCAATATCTTTTGTTCAAGTATCTCAAGCGCTTCCAATTGTCTTTCCTTTTTTATTGGATTATACATCCATCATATACATCAAAGCAAGAGGAGAATTTAGACTAAATTAAGCTAAGGTTGAAAGCCTGTAAGACTTCTGATAGATTATATCACAAACAAAACATGTGAGCACCTGAACTCTAGCCTATAAGGATACTAGATGGGAAAGGAAATTGAAGAGATTCGCTCTCAGATTGATGCTATAGACAAGAGGTTGGTAGGTCTTTTATACAAAAGGGCCAAACTATGCCTGCAACTTGGGGAAATCAAGCACAAATACAGCATAGAGAGCTTTGATCCTGGTAGAGAAAAGGCTATTATAGATAACCTTAAAGCAATGGTAAAGCCCCCTCTTAGCACTGATATGATAGAAGATATATATAATACTATATTCAGTATCTCTAGGGCGCTTCAGAAAAAAAAGAAGGTTGCTTATCTAGGTCCTGTTGGCAGCTATACTCATCAAGCAACAGATAAAATCTTCAAATATGACGCTATTCTCATGGCTCTACCTACGATAGAAGATGTATTTCAAGAGGTTATATCTTCCAGGGCAGTCTTAGGTGTTGTGCCAGTAGAAAATTCTACAGAAGGCATGGTAAGTCAAACCCTTGATCTTATGATATCATCTTCTCTCTACATCTCTAAAGAGATTATGCTACCCATACAGCATGCTCTGTTGTCTAAAGCACCACTAAACAATATCCACAAAGTCTTCTCCCATGCACAAGCCATTGCCCAATGCAGACACTGGTTAAAGGTGAATCTTGCAGGTGTAAAGATAATAGAGACGTCTAGCACATCAGATGCAGCACTAGCTGCATGTAAGCATGAATCATCTGCTGCTATAGCATCAACACATGCTGCCACTATATATGGACTCAACATAATAGCATCGAACATAAATGATTACCCGAATAATATCACACGATTTTGGGTTGTCTCAAGAAACATGGCATCCCCTAGTGGTCGGGACAAGACATCTTTTATTATAACACTAGACAACGTCCCTGGTGCCCTGCATAAGGCAATTGGCTCTTTTGCTAGGCAGTCCATAAACCTCACAAAGATAGAATCTAGACCATCAAAAAAAGGGGCGTGGGAATATATATTCTTTATAGACATTCAAGGGAATCTCAAGGATAAGCCCGTAATAAAAGCTCTATCCGAACTCAAGGGCTGTACAAAAGATATAATAATACTAGGATCATATCCAGAAGGAGAGCTAATCAATTGAAAAAAGGCAATACCCCCCCATGGATCGACAACATTCCCCAATATGTACCTGGAAAATCCAAGGAAGAAATTGCAAGATCCTATGGTATAAAAAATCCAATAAAGATGGCATCTAATGAAAACCCTCTGGGGGCCAGCCCAATGGCACTGGAGGCGATCAAGAAATATCAATATTTGGTAAACCTGTATCCTGATCCATTGGCATATGAACTAAGAAAAACAGCTGCTCAGACCTTCAATTGCAGACCTAAGCAAATAATCGCAGGTAATGGATCTGATGAAATCATAGACCTGATCTGTAGGGCATACATTGAACCAGAAGATGAGGTAATCATACCACAATATACATTTAGTTACTATGAGATAGCATCCCTTTCATGTGGTGCTCATGTAGTGCATGTCCCAATGCAGGGGTTAGATATAGATATAGATGCGATAAAAGATACAATAGGAAATCGCACAAAGATTGTATTCATAGCCAACCCTAATAACCCTACTGGTATCTACCTTAATAAAGATAGGCTATCACAGCTTATAAGCACCATCTCTAGTAACGTGCTGGTGGTAATAGATGAGGCTTACAGTCCTTTTGTTAGGGCAGATAACTTTGTAAGTGGAGTAAAACTTATAAACACTAATGCTAGGATCATTGTCCTTGTGACCTTATCAAAATCCCATGGGTTAGCAGGACTCAGGGTTGGCTTTGGGATTGCTCAGCAATCTATACTAGAACCCATCTACCGAATAAAACCTCCATTTAATATAAGTACACTTGCTCAAAAGGCAGGGGCTGCAGCGCTGAAGGATACTGAATTTTTGCAAGATACGCTAGCCAACACATGGAAAGGACTGGATTATCTATATACTCAATTTAAGGAATTAGGGCTCGAATTTGTGCCAAGTCAAACCAATTTTGTCCTTGTTAAGATCGGCAAATATGCAAGGGATGTATATAAAGAATTGCTAAAAAGGGGTATAATTGTACGATATATGGCGAGTTATGGTTTGGATGAATATATAAGGGTAAGTGTGGGACTTTCTCACGAAAACACATCTTTTATGACTGCATTAAAAGAAATACTCACGAGATGAAGATAGCAATAATCGGCCTTGGGCTTATAGGATCATCCATAGCAAAAGCCATTAAAGGCCATGCCACAATTGTAGGCATAGACAAAGATAGATCCACTATAGGATATGCCCTTGATGATGGAGTTATACTCAAAGGAGGTGATGGCCTATCCCTGGTAAGTGGATGTGAAATGGTTGTCATTGCCTTACCTGTGGGCAGTATCGTTAAGGTCTCACAAAGATTATTACCATATATGGATAAAGGCACTGTACTTACTGACACTGGTTCTACAAAGGCTGAAATTGTTAGAAGCCTAAGCACGATGTGGCCCTGGTTCATTGGGTCTCACCCCATGACAGGTAAAGAGACCTCTGGGTATGCCTTAAGTGATATAAACATATTTAAAGATACGGTGAGCATCATTACCCCCACCCCAACATCCAAAGAATCCTGTATAAAAAAGGTAAAGATGCTTTGGGAATTGTGTGGGGCAAGTACTATATCTATGAAACCAGAAGAACATGATGAAATCATGTCAAAGGCAAGTCACCTCCCCCACCTCTTAAGCTTTGTATTTATGCACCTAGTGAAAGAGGAAAAATTTCCTCTATCTCTTATAGGAAAAGGTTTTAGGGATTTCACCAGGATCGCAGGGTCTGATCCAGTAATGTGGAGAGATATCTTTATGGCAAATAGACATAATATACTGCCTCTAATAGATAATTATATAAGGGAACTCTCCAAGGTAAAGTCCTATATAAAAGAAGAACGAACCGATAAACTTGAAGAAACATTAAGAGAATATAGCAAGACAAGGAGATCTTTGGATGAGCATAAAGGGTGAAATAACTCCACCAGGAGATAAATCCATATCACACAGATCCCTTATAATAGGGGCACTAGCCAAAGGCACAACAGCTATAAGAGGTCTCCTAGAATCAAGGGATACTATGAGTACACTTAAGGCCCTTATAGCTCTAGGCACAGAAATAAAAAGGGATGGTGAGTTATGGCTGGTTCATGGAGACCAGTTCAAAGAGCCATGCTCCATTATAGATGCAGGCAATTCTGGTACCACAGCAAGGCTATTGAGTGGGATAACGGCAAGTATAGATGGAATGAGCATAATCACTGGTGATAACTCCCTGACAAATAGGCCCATGGAAAGGGTTATCAAGCCCTTAGAGCAGATGGGGGCAAAATTCATGGCCAGACAGAACAAGTATCTACCGATGGCAATAAGAGGGGCTAAATTAAGGGGCATATCATATAAAATGCCCATTGCATCTGCTCAGGTAAAATCTGCCCTGCTCCTAGCCGGGATTAAGGGGATAGGGACAACTGAGGTTATCGAGCCTATAAAGAGTCGTGATCACACAGAAAGAATGCTTAAATTTTTTGGAGCAACATTAGATATAATAGGGACAAGAATTGCTATACCTGGTGAACAAACTTTAGAAGCAAGAGAAGTGATAGTTCCAGGAGACCCATCTTCTGCCATATTTCCTGCAGTATGGGCTACAGCAACTAAGGATTCAGAATTATTGATTAAAGATGTATGTGTAAACCCAACAAGGACAGGCTTTATCGATGTACTAAAAAGAATGGGGGCAGATATATCTATAGAGGATATCAAAGATATAGCAGGAGAAAAGGTTGGCGATGCCATCATCAAAGGCCGTGACCTTACATCAACCACCATAGAAGGCCATGAGATCCCCCTTGTCATAGATGAGATCCCTATCCTTGCTGTAGCAGCTGCATTTGCCAGGGGCAGGACTATAATAAAGGATGCAAAGGAACTCAGAGTAAAGGAGACAGACAGGATTTCAGCTATGGTAAAAGGATTCGCTGCCTTGGGGGTCAAAGTGGAGGAGATGGAAGATGGCATGGTTATAGATGGACCATTGGAATTGTCTTCTGGGGCTGTAGAGACATTTGGTGATCACAGAATAGCCATGGCATTTTACATACTTGGCAAGATAGCAGATATAAATATATGGCTCGATAATCAAGAATGTGTGGATATATCATATCCCGGGTTCTTTAACGCCATGGAGAGCCTTGGTTGAAAAATAAGATCATCACAATAGATGGGCCATCCGGCACTGGTAAATCTACTGTGGCAAAGGAGGTAGCCAAAAAGCTAGGCTTTTGCTACCTTGATACAGGAGCGTTATATCGTGGGGCTGCCCTTGCAATAGATTTAAAGGGGAGTAATATCGATGATGACAGTAGATGCCGTGAGATCCTCTCAAGCACCACCATCAAATTGATAAAGGACAAGATCTTTGTAAATGGTAAGGATGTCTCTTCTGAGATTCGCTCCCCCCGTATAAGTAATCTTGCATCAAGGATAGCTGTCCACAGTTCTGTAAGAGAATACCTTGTAGAGATACAACGATCGTCTTCGCTATCGTGCTCTGTGGTAGCAGAGGGTAGAGATACTGGCTCTGTTGTGTTTCCAAATGCAGATGTAAAGATATATCTTGACGCTTCCCTTAACGAACGAGCTAGACGCAGACATAAAGAACTTATATCAAAAGGCATAAATATAGGATTTGATCAAGTATTAGAAGAGATCCAAGAAAGAGACCATCGAGATAAAACTAGGGGGGTTGCCCCATTGGTGGTATCTGAAAACGCTATTGTAGTAAATACAACACAGATGAGTATAAAAGAGGTGATATCTAGGGTATTAAAAATTATCAAGGATAACCTAGCCTTTGCCAGCTGGGACGATGGAATACTGGAATAATGCCTGCCTGTGCATTGCATCTAGGGGATACTGAATTTTTGAGGTTGGGTAATAAACTAGCCTATTAATGAACGATCCTGTTCTAACGTCTTCTTTGAAGCCTGCTCATTTCTAACATCCTGAGCTAGATACTCTATTAGCTCTCCTGAAAAATCTATGATCGCCTTATTACTAAACCCATTCTTTTTTAATTCCTTATATAAGGTCTTTGCTAATATCTTTGTGGCCTTTTGTGAATCCATATTCTTCATAATCATGTTTAACATGCCTTTTCTACTCATCTCTGTTTCCTTTCCACCCTTATAGCAAACATCATACCAATTTATTAATCCATAAATCAGTCCTAGAATCAAAGGGTTATGTCATTTAATATAAAATAACAATGCCCAACCTGTGTCTATTTTGCAATAGAGTGCGGTAACAAATTTTAGGTTGCACAGTAATATTATTATATTTTATAAGTAATACATATGGCAAGTAAGATATCAAACAAAAAAGGCTCTACAGCAAGTATGATTCCAAAGGTTGAGGTAGGCGCTATTATAGCTCTTCTTATCATGTGGCTATGTGTATGGGCTATTATGACAAAAGGGCAAACAAATTATCTAAGTAAGATACAAACACATCAAAAAAAGATCCTTATTCTGGCAAAGAACTCCCTTTTCACACAGCTATCACAGACCCCTGAGGAAATAGCTTTAGAGAAATTCAAAGACTCTTGGCCTTTTGAGGATCGATTTAAATTTTTTATTATAAAAGATGGCCATTTAATTGCATCTAATAGTGATAAAATAAACACTGATGAAGCATGTATAGAAAAAATATTTAGAGCAGGCGATACACATCATACCAGTGAGATTATAGGAGTCCTAAACAAGGATACAGATGGTGCTCACTGGTTTGAATGGGATAGGATCTCCCCCCCACAATGGGCTACATGGTCTGTAATAAAAGACGGAGAAGGATCTTTTGTCTTAGGAATCATTTCTGATAAAAAAACTATGTTAAGGAGCTTCGGTTTTTCCAGGTATAGATTCATGCTCATGGTATGTGGTGGCTTGTTTTCTGCCTTGATACTACTTGCATTGATATGGGCAAGATCATGGATTCGCATCTCATCTTTACACACCTCTATTGATGAAAAAGTGAATGGGAATAGTAAACAGTGAATAGTGTTATTTCAAATTCCTAGCTAAATCTTAAAAGATAGATGTGATTTCAGCAAGTTGTCTTGAAGTGACCTCTGCTATTCTTTTTCGGCTATCAGCTACTGACTGTCGACCGTTTTACCTTTTATCCCTTCCTGGCCTTGTTCGCAGCAACAAGGATAGGGTCCCAAACAGGTGCAAAAGGTGGTGCATAAGCAAGATCCAAACCGTATATATCATCCGCACTCATGCCTGCGTGCAAGGCTGCAGCAATCACATCTATTCTATGTGCAACCCCTTCCTTCCCTATCATCTGAGCACCTAATAGTCTTTTCGTATGCCTTTCAGCAATAAACTGCACTGTGATCGGACACCCTCCAGGATAGTGCTTGGAACGAGACCTGTGAGATATATTAGTTGCATAGGCATCAAACCCATTTTTTGTGGCTTCCCTCAAGCTGAGTCCGGTCCTTGCCACCTCAAGATCAAATATTTTTGATACCGCAGTACCCACAATACCGCCAAATTTAGTATCAAGTCCTCCTATATTCTCCCCTGCTATCCTTCCTGTCTTATTCGCTGTGGTACCAAGGGGTATGTATGCAGGTTTACCTAATACAATATGATAAGCCTCTGCACAATCACCCCCTGCATATACACGATCTATATTAGTCCTTTGATGTTCATCCACAGCTATTGCACCTGTGGAGCCAATCTTTATTCCGATCTGTCTTGCAATGTCCACGTTAGGGGTAGCCCCCTTTGCAATAAGTACAGCATCTGCCTTTACCTCACCCTTATTGGTAACAACCTTTTCTACCTTCCCCTCTCCTTCAAAAGCAAGTACATCGATTCCTGTTTCTATCTTTACGCCCTTTGATCTAACCTCTTCCTCTACCAGTGCAGAGATCTCAGGATCAAAGTTTAATAACATCTGAGGTGTCTTCTTAAGTATTGTCACATTAAGGTCCAAGCTTACAAATGCCTCTGCCATCTCAAGCCCTATATATCCACCTCCGCAGATGACTACCTCTCTTCCAGAACTTACACTATTCTTCACATCAATAGCGTCTTCAACTGTTCGCAAGGTGCAAATCCCTTCAAGGGTCTCTCCTGGTACACCCAATGCCTTGGCCTTTGCCCCCGTAGCAATCATAAGGTAATCGAATGGTTGTGTAAATTTCTTATTATTTGATAGGTCTATTGCCGTTACATATCCACCTTTATAATCAATCTCTATCACCTCATGCATCTTGTAGATATGAACTAATCGTTTTTCTTCAAACTCCTGGGCAGAAATCTCTACTAAATCTTCAGGTCTAGGCACAAGGCCTGATACAAAATAAGGCTCTGAACATGCACCATAAGATATGTAGCCTGACTTTTCAAATACCATCACATCAATATTAGAGCGTTTAAGTCGCTTGGCAACGCTTGCAGCAGATAATCCTGCTGCCACACCACCTATAACCACCAATTTCTCCATAACTATCTCTCCTTTATAAGATATTACATCATCTATGCCTTGTATGTCGTATCTTCTGCGTAGCATCTAAGGACTTTCTACCAGCCCATCTTTGGTCGAATATCACCTTAAATGGGTCTTTTTCATCAGGCACCCGTTTATGTATAATCATATAGCATATTGTTGCTGCATCCAAATATCTGGCCCTTTTCCTCAATGACCACTTCATTTGGGACGTATCTAAGGCCTTTAGCATGCGCTTCAAGATCATACCAGTCTTAACTATATTGGCCTTATAATGCTTAGGTATTGTAATTGTCATCTTATTCTTACATAATTCTTCATACAATAATTCTGACTTATCTATTCCTTCTTTGTCTAAGTGGACTAAAGTGGTCTTTATCCATGGCCAGAATAAGACACTTAGCATAATCTCATATGATAATATCTTTCCTGATAGAATCGCATTATCTATTACACCTAAAAGATCAAGTAATTCTTTAAATGCCCCTGCGTCCTGCTCAAAAAAAGTCCCAATACCTCCAAATATATATGGCAACACGCCATAGAAGCCCATTAACTGACAGAACACCCTAGATACACCAGATACCATATCCTTGGTCATCTCATCAAATAATCTTGCGCCTGAACACAATATCAATCTATATCTATGGGTATAAATAGCCCTTGCTGTATTATCTTCAATAACAAAATTGGTGCGTGCTGCATGCCTCAATACACGCCATATCCTTACAGGATCCTCTATATACCTTTCATTGGGATCCCCAATGGACCTAATCACGCCCTCGGAGATGTCCTTTAGCCCACTTACATAATCTATTATAGAAAAATTTGATATATCATAAAAAAGTGCATTTATAGTAATATCCCTTTTAAAGGCATCCTGCCTAGGAGTTCCGTATGTATTAGTTCTTCTAGTACCAATATTAGAATCCATCCCGGGATCAGGGGTCTTGCGGAATGTAGACACCTCTATGACCCTATCTCCTTTAAACTTTATGTGTACAAGACGAAAACGTCTTCCTATAAGATAACCATTAGCAAAGAGTCTTTTTATCTGTCCGGGACGTGCGTCTGTGACTATGTCAAAATCCTTCGGGACCTTTCCCAACAACAGATCCCTTACTGCACCACCCACAAGATAGGCTTTAAAACCCTTCCTGTGAAGCCTGTATAAGACTTTTAATGCATTTGTATCTATTGATTTGCGTGAGATAGAATGATGAGGTCTAGCCAGAACTACAGGGTATTCTCTACTCAGGTTCGCCCTCATTATCATCTTCATCCTTCCTCGCATCCTGTCCTGGAATCCTGTATCGCCCATCTGCCCAGTTTACGAGGTCTATATCTTTGCACTTCTTAGAGCAAAAAGGCCTAAATGGGTTACCTTCGTACTCTGTTATTCGCCCACATACAGGACACTTTACCTTCATATCAAACCTTTATCCTGTAAAAGTTCTCAAATGGGTGGTCAGGCATTGACCCAGGGACAGGAAGACATATGTACTCCCTTAAGATTTATCCCTACAAGCAAAGAAGGTAATCTTCTCTAGAGTCACCCGTATCATGTATTCACCTATTCACCACAAATCTATCTACTCTTATATAGCACAGAATAGATACATTGTCAAACCACCCTCCCACACAAGTCCCTTCCAAAATAACTACCTAATGTCAGGACTTCTTTTTAATCTTGCAGACTTACGGTACTTTGTAAATTAAAACAGGGCATCCTTTAAGGATATTGGCCTGCCACCTTATAATGGCTTATATGAAAATAGCTCTCAGCTCTCAGCATTCAGCTTAGAGAGGAGTATGAAATGATTTTAATCGGTTACGGGAGGAGGGATGGGGGACTCTTGAGCGGAGATTCCATCGCGATTTGCTAATACATCCTTAGGCATTGCTTAAAGGGGTATCGCTCCCTTCTGAGCCTGAAAGGCGAATAGGGAGCGCCCGTAAGCAAGCCTAAAGGATGTATCAAAGAGCGATGCAGGCAAGCGAGAGAGGAACCCATCCCTAGGAAGGATATTTTCATGGTTTGTTGTGTCCGCAAGGCCATGAAGGTTTGTATAAAAAGGTTGTCTATTCGCAAAAAGAGGGCTATCTATTTGTGCTGTGAAATACCGTAATTTAAGTGGCAAGCGTATACTAATCACCGGAGCTTCATCTGGAATAGGTAGAGAACTTGCTATCAAGCTAGCAGAAAAGGGATGTCAAATTGGTCTAATGGCCAGACGGGAAAAGGAACTTACGCTACTGGCCCAAGAGATATCCAAACTGCCAGGAGATGCCCTTGTTTTACCTGCCGATGTCACGAAAAGATCCCAGGTAAAAAAAGGACTGCAAAGGCTAATCGATAAATGGGGTCATCTGGATATCCTAATCGCCAATGCCGGGATTGGTCTGCTGCACAAGGCAGCAAATCTCAATACTGAAAAGGTAGAGGCTACCATGCAACTAAACTTTTATGGTACCTGGTATGCCATTGAGGCTGCACTACCTGTAATGTTAACCCAGGGCCAGGGTCATATTGTGGCTATATCTAGTTTTGCTGCCTTTAGGGGTTTGCCTAAAACAGCCCCTTATTCAGCAAGTAAGGCTGCCATTGCCCGTTTTATGGAGTCTATGCGGGTCGAACTCAAAGACCAAGGGATTGATTTTACCACCATCTATCCAGGTTTTGTCCGTACCCCTATGACTGCTGGTAACAGATTCAAGATGCCCTTTATATTGGAAACCTCTGATGCAGCAGCCAAAATCATCAGGGTTATAGAAAAACAAAAAGCCGAGGTAATCATCCCCTGGCAGATTGCCATCTTTTCTTATTTCATTCGTATATTACCTAATGCTGCCTTTGATCGAGCAGCTAAATACCTGAGTTGACAATCTCTGAGCGAAATATTTGTAAGATCATTCAATTTTTTGTTAATGTCCGTGGATAGTCGATCCACCGTAGCGTCGGAACATTTATCTACTGACATCACCAAGTTTTCTACATCTAATAGGAGCCGTTTATACAATCTACTCTTCAGACGAATGAATGCTTCTGCTCTCAAGTGGCATTGTTTCTCTGACAATCGGATGGCATCCTTTAAAAGTCGGGATAGTTTTTTACGAAAGGCCCTCCATTCGGGTGACGAGTTATGCTTATCCACTTTGACCAATTCCTGTACACAGATGATAGAAGCACCTCTGTTTGGCCAGAGCGCTTACCTTGTTATAGGCGCCCCAGAAGTCACAGATCAGTATGCCCTTGAATATTGTGTGCAAAACCTTTTTCACAACAGGAGAGCCCCTACTTTTGGTTATGACATAGCAGCAGAGCTTTTTTGTAGCGAAACACCACAACCAGTGGGTTGTTCCGTTAAGTCTCCACCCGGTCTCATCTGCATTAAGAACGGCGCTGCTAGCAGCCTTGCAACCAATTTCATTATACAATGGCTCAAGGGTGGATGCCAGGTTTTTCCATGCCTGTGTTAAACCACCGGCGCTTATCTTAATGGTGGAAATGACAGATAACATCTTCACCAGATTACTGACACTGACCCCAACCAGATAATGAAGCCAGGCAGTAAAAACAACAAGCCTCAACCCTATCATGGAATTCGGTAAAGCATCCAAGACCGCGGGAAAGACAATTTTCCTGCACTGAGGACACCAGTAACCATAAACCGTGTGCTCTGTGACCTCAGGCTCAACCGGTGGGATATCTTCTATATGGCGTTGATAGTTTTGAATTGGGTCTTTTACATGTGTCTGACAGTAAGGGTAATGATCTAAGGTATGCTCTTTGTATTTATGCACCTTATCAGGCTTTTTACGGGCTACGCCTTTCTGCCAGATTTTTTCTTACGCCGCTTGTGAGGTGGTTTTAGATACGTTGGCGTCATTCCGGAAGGGGTGGTAGGACTGATAT
>JAGGYK010000170.1 GCA_021162585.1 Deltaproteobacteria bacterium | reverse complement strand
GAGATATTCCATCTGCTCCATAACATGGCTTATGATACAGGTGTAGAAGGGGAGGCTGCCTCCTCAAACTTATTGTACAATAATACTGTTATATAGGTATAGCCTGTAAGAGGCATAAGTAAAATTATACTAAAAACCCCTAATATAATCTTTTTAAACATCTTCACCCCCTGAACAAATCCTTAAGCCACTTTAGCCCCTGTTTAAATCCCCATATACCCATTCTATGGGTAAGTTTACACCTGTCATATCTCTCTAATCTATTATGTTTGATCAAGTCTTGAATTTCTTTTGCATAAACGCTTCCTCTTTCAGAAAATCTATTCAATCCCTGTGCTAATGCAATAGAATCATAGCTGTGGGCCTGCAACGTACAGACAGAAGGCCTTGCCATGGCAGATCTTATATATCTAAGTTCTTCATATGCGGGGTGAGTATTTATAGTGAACATATAGAAATTTACGCACGACTGAAGATCATCAAATAAAGAGATCTTAAATACCCTATCTGTACCTCTATAAAATGGAACTATCCCATTGTTTGACAGTGTACGCAGTCCAAAGATATTATTCCCCTGTCTGGCAAACCTTGATGATCCCCACCCTGATTCCTTTGCTGCCTGCGCAAGAACTAGAGAGACAGGGATAACATCTATCCTTAATAATAATTCACTTATTACTGCCATGCTATCTTTAGCTGTTATATTATCTATGCGATACTGTGTCGCCAAACTTTCTAATGTCCTTTTGTCCTTTTTGGACAACTTATTCTTCTTTTGAATACGCTCTATAGTGTCCCTTTGTCTTTTTATATCTTCATTTGCCTTCAATATAAGAGGGAGCAATAGCCTGATAAAAAGATCCTTTCTCTCTTTTGTATCCTTTATATTTACAATATCATCAGGTAAACTCTTTGTGTTGGTGTACTTAACAGTATGCCAATCGCTATTATAGGATGCTCTCTCTCTATGAAATATAAAAGATGCTGTAAGAACTGCAACCACGATCAATACATAAAACAAGGTCCTGACTCTAAGATGCTCTCTGATATACCTTAGCATGTCGGTCTATTATATACACAAAAGATATGTATATAGCAATAAGCTATCAGCTTTCAGCTGTAAAAGGAAACAGGTTGACACGATCTTTATCATCCTATATAGGTAGACAGACTTAATTTCAAATAAAGACGAAATATATTATGGAGGGGGGGATATGGATGCCTGGAATAAAAGTCCAGGATAATGAACCTTTTGAGAATGCCTTGAGGCGTTTTAAGAAACAGGTAGAAAAGTCTGGGATATTATCTGAGGTCAAAAAGCGAGAACATTACGAGAAACCAAGCATTAAAAAGAAAAAAAAGGCATTAGCTGCACGCAAAAGGGCATTGAAAAGGATACGTAGGTTTAAGGTATATTACTGATGCTTTTAGAAAAGATCAGATCAGACATGGAAAATGCCATGAAGGCAGGAGACAAACAAAAGGTAACTTGTCTTCGAATGCTTATTGCTGCGATCAAGAATAGAGAAGTCAGTCTAAAAAGAACTCTTGAGGAACAAGAGATCATCTCTATAATACGTTCGCAGATAAAACAGCACAAAGAGTCCTATACCCAATTCAAAAAAGGCAAAAGGGATGATCTGGCTGAAATAGAAGACAACGAAATAAGTATACTTAGAGAGTACCTACCAAAGGAGATGTCTGATTCAGAGATAAAAAACATTGTAGATGAGATCATAGCTGAGATTGGAGCAACACGTAAGGACTTTGGTAAGGTAATGAAGACAGTCATGGCAAAAGTTGCAGGTAGGGCTGACGGGAAAAAAGTTAATAGCATAGTGTCACAGAGCCTTAATAATTAAAAAAACATCTCAATCGTTAAGCTTATATCAAGTCAACACACAAGTAACCCTGATGGAAAAGGATGCAGTAGAATTTACTATCGTTAAGGAATATATAAAATCTTTTTTGACATCTACATACGGTATTTCTGCCCTTGATGCATTAGGCCCGTTTGATTCCTGGGAGAAAACCCAGAGGCAATGGAGGCTTCTCAGTGAAGTGATGGAATTAATTCAACAAGAAGCTCCACTCCACTTTGAACATATACCTGATATTACACCCTTGCTGAAAGTAGCTTCAGAAGGGGGTGCCATACTAGAAGGACAGGATTTAATTACGCTATCTTTGGCACTAAAAGATATAGCCAGTCTAGCTCGTGATCTGTCTTTGACAGATTCAGAACTGGCAGGACTAGTAAAAGACATAACACCTTTTACATGGCTTACAAAGGAAATAGATTTAAACCTTCACGAGACAGGAGGAATATCAGATAATGTAAATCCTGTATTAAAAAATCTGCGTTCAAGATTTAGATCTGCCAGGGCCTCTATACTGGAGAAACTGGAATCTATACTAAAAGGACTGAAGCCACACTATGTTGTTATGGAAGATATTATCACTACAAGAAATGATAGGTTCGTAATCCCCCTTTCTCATGATTATGGGAAATATATCAAGGGTATAACACATGACTATTCTAGAACTAGACATACAGTATATGTAGAGCCCCTAGAAGTAATAGAGCACAATAATAGCCTAAATCAATTAAAGGTCCTTATCCGTGATGAGGAACTAAAGGTCTTGAAACACCTTACTTCGTTGGTTCAGAGATCTATCACACAAATATACACCAATCTTAATATATATGGCAGGCTGGATTTACTCCATGCCTGTGCCCTCTGGGCATTAGAGACAAATTCTACCATACCAAACCTTATCTCAAAAGGAATCTATCTTGGGTCTGCAAGGCACCCAATCTTGTTAAAACGCCTAGGGACAAAAGGCGCTGTACCCATAGACATATCTCTGCATCCTGATAAAGATTGCTTGATTATCTCTGGTCCTAATGCTGGTGGTAAGACAGTAGCATTAAAGACATTGGGGCTGCTCACCACAATGGCAAAAAGTGGGATGGCCATCCCAGCAAATAACTCCTCACAGATACCCCCTATAGGCAAAATCTGGATAGAGATGGACAACAACCAGGATATCAAACGTGACCTTTCGTCCTTTAGTGCCCATGCAATAGCATTAAAGTATATGTATGAACATGTAGCCCCAGGAGACCTAGTTCTCCTAGATGAACCTGGAGCAGGTACTGACCCGACCCAGGGAGGTGCTATTGCAGTAGCATGTATAGATGCCTTTAGAAAAAAAGGCGCATATGTAATTGTAACCTCGCACTCAAGCCTTGTAAAGACATATGGGATTACACATAAAGGTGTAATAAATGCCACTACCACTTTTGATGATAAAGATATTAGACCATTATATAAATTAGAGTATGGTACAATTGGTCAAAGTAAGGCCTTTGAGATTATGAAATCTATTGACTTTCCCAAACACTTGATAGATGAAGCATCTAGTATTGCATCTGGTAAGGCAAATACCACCCTTGCCAGGGCATTGGCGGATATCAGTCAAGCAGGCTTCATGCGCAAACAGGCCTTATGTGAGATGGAAAAGGCAAAGGAATTACGCAAAAGGACTGAGGAAACCCTGTTAGAGATAGAAAGATTAAAGCTACAAAGCGCCTTGAGATATAAACGATTGCTAAGCGAAATAGATAAATTATCTAAGAGGCCATGTAAAAAGGATGATCTGAAAGAGATAACCACTTATCCCGAAGCAAAAGAACTAGAAGATGCATTAAAAGAGATTGGGCCTCTAGCTAAGAGGGCATTAAACCTGGAAACAGGTGTACGAGTAAGGGTAACAGGAGCTGACACAGAAGGAATAATAAGCAATATCTCCAATAATATAGCAGAGGTGATATGTGGCAATAAAAAGATAAAGCTAAGTATAGATCAGATTGAATGCCTAAGCGCAGATACACTAAAGACACCTCCCCCTAATGCCTATCAGAATAATAGATCTAGTACTGTTAAATCCATGATATTACCTGTGGTTGTTGTGGGCCTCCGTGCAGATGAGGCCTTGACTGTAGTAGAAAAGGCCATTGATAATGCAATTATATCTGGTCAAGACAGGTTAGAGATAATACACGGCAGTGGCACTGGCAGACTAAAAAATGCTATAAGAAAATATCTAAGAGATATCCCTCATGTAAAGGACCTGGCCGACGCTCCTATTACAGAAGGTGGGGGTAATAAGACTATAGTCCACCTATAGCAGATTGGAAAGCAATGAGTAGAGAAGATATAGAAAAAATTAAAGATCATACAGATATAGTTACTATCATCTCTGAGTATGT
>JAGGYK010000021.1 GCA_021162585.1 Deltaproteobacteria bacterium | reverse complement strand
TTAAAACATTTTTAAATTACATAACCAAGGTCTTTAATAACTTACTTGAAGAAATTTAGTATGGATAGAAAAAAGGCTAATGATACTATAACAAATGAGCATGATGAAAAGGATATAAATATAGATAGTTTATCTGAAAGTGAGCCCCTTGCTTCAGAGGTATCTCAAGAAGAAGAGGCAAAAAAAGAAGACCCAAAAGAGACAATACAACGTCTTAATGAGGAAGTGGCCCTGTTAAATGAAAAATATCTAAGGGCTTATGCTGAGATGGATAACATGAGGAAACGGATGGAGCGTGAACGACAAGAGATCCTTAAATATGGCAAGTCGTCTTTATTGAAGGATTTTCTTTCTGTGTATGATTCCATAGAGAAGGGCATCTTAATGGGTAGAGAATCACATTCTAAAAAGAAAGATTTCATTCAAGGCCTGGAGATGATAGAGAAACTTTTTTTGGAGGTCTTGAAACGCCATAGTGTTGAACCTATAAAAACTACAGGAGTGGCCTTTGATCCACATTATCATGAGGCGATGCTGGAAATAGATAGGGATGATATGAAACCAGGGATGATTGTAGAAGAGTTTGAAAAGGGATTTAAGATTCATGACAGGATTTTAAGGCCTGCTAAGGTTTCGGTTTCAAATAGATTAAAGAAAAGGGATAAGGAGGAAATATAAGATGGGAAAGATTTTAGGTATAGATCTTGGGACTACGAATTCCTGCATGGCAATTATGGAAGCTGGAGACTCAAAAGTGATAACAAATGCCGAAGGCGCCAGGACTACGCCTTCTGTAGTTGCATTTACTCCTAGTGGAGAGAGGTTAGTGGGTCAGGTAGCAAGGCGCCAGGCTATTACTAATCCTGAAGGGACATTGTATGCAATAAAGCGTTTTATAGGAAGAAGATTTAATGACCCTGAAGTTGAGCGTGACATAAAGACAATGCCGTTTAAGATTGTGGAGGCTGACAATGGTGATGCAGCTGTAGGTGTGAATGGTCGCAAATATGCACCACCTGAGATCTCTGCTATGTTGTTACAGAAGATGAAAAAAGACGCAGAGGCATATCTGGGAGAAACCATAGAAGATGCAGTGATTACTGTGCCTGCATATTTTAATGATAGTCAGCGCCAGGCCACAAAGGATGCGGGTAGGATTGCAGGGTTTAATGTGAAGAGGATAATTAATGAGCCAACCGCTGCTGCCTTGGCCTATGGCTTGGATCGAAAGAAGGATGAAAAGATTGCGGTTTTTGACCTTGGTGGCGGGACATTTGATATATCCATACTTGAATTAGGAGAAGGTGTGTTTGAGGTAAAATCTACAAACGGCAATACACATCTAGGTGGTGAAGATATTGACAATTATATTATTGATTACCTGATTGCAGAATTCAAGAAGCAATCAGGCGTGGACTTGAGTCAAGACCGGATGGCCCTCCAGAGGCTTAAGGAGGGAGCAGAGCGGGCAAAACATGAACTTTCCACCATGATGGAGACAGAGATCAATTTGCCATTTATTACAGCAGATGCCTCTGGCCCGAAACACCTTAATATAAAATTGACCAGGGCAAAGTTAGAGGCCTTGGTAGATAATATAATCCAGCAGTTAGAAGAACCATGCAGAAAGGCGCTTAAAGATGCAGGTTTGACCGCGGGTGACATAGATGAAGTTATACTTGTTGGTGGGCAGACCAGGATGCCTAAGGTTCAAGAAAAGGTAGAAGCGATATTTGGCAAAGAGCCTAATAAGGGTGTGAATCCTGATGAGGTTGTTGCTGTAGGAGCTGCTATCCAGGCCGGTGTCTTACAGGGAGAAGTAAAAGATGTACTCCTATTGGATGTGACACCTTTATCCCTTGGTATAGAGACCCTGGGCGGTGTATTTACAAAGATCATAGAGAGAAATACTACTATCCCTACAAAAAAATCACAGATTTTTTCTACAGCTGAAGATAATCAAACTGCAGTTACTATCAGGGTATTTCAAGGTGAGAGGCCTATGGCTGCAGATAACAAACTGCTCGGGCAATTTGATCTTATAGGTATACCTTCTGCACCAAGGGGAATGCCACAGATTGATGTTAGCTTTGATATAGATGCCAATGGTATACTCCATGTTTCAGCAAAGGATAAAGGTACGGGTAAAGAACAGTCTATCCGGATCACGAGTTCCTCTGGTCTGAATAAAGATGATATTGACAGGATGATAAAAGAGGCTCAGGAACATGAGGCAGAGGATAGGAAACGACAGAACATGGTTGAAGCAAAGAACAAGGCAGATACCCTCATATATTCTACAGAAAAGACATTAAAGGAACATGGGGATAAGGTAGATGCACAGACCAGGTCCAGTATAGAGAATGCCATCTCTGACCTCAAAGAAGCCAGCAAGGGTGATGATGTAGATGCAATTAACAAGAAGATGGAGGCCCTTACCACTGCATCCCATAAATTAGCAGAGGCCATGTATGCATCCGCTACACAGGAGGCTACTGGGGGTGCTACAGGTGATGCCAGTGGTGCAGGTGATACCGGCGATACTGGCGAATCCTCAAGTAAGGATGAGAATGTGGTAGATGCAGAGTTTGAAGAGGTCAAGGGCGATAAGAGCTAGTTAATTATCAATATTTGTCTTGCTTGATAGGGGGCAATAGGTTATATCCCCTACTTCATGGAGATCCCTGAGATTTTGGCGCCTGCTGGGAGTATGGAGGCATTGGAGATAGCATGCCTTTATGGTGCAGATGCAGTGTATCTTGGGCTCAAGGAAGGGTATAGCCTCAGGTCAGATGCAAAAAATTTTGATATGGATGAGCTAGAAAGGGCAGTAACCCTTGCTCATTCATATGGGGTCAAGGTCTATCTCACATTGAATGCCTATCTGCATGATGACCAGCTTGCAGCTTTACCTGATGTTATAATATCTGCAGGGGACATCGGTGTGGATGCATTTATCATCTCAGATATAGGCGTGTTTAGCATTGCAAAAGAGCTGAGGCCTGAGATCCCTGTCCATATAAGCACGCAGGCAAATACCACAAATACCAGGGCTATTAATGCCTGGGCCTCTCTAGGTGTTAAGAGGGTAATCCTTGCCAGAGAATTATCATCTAAAGAAATAGCAAATATGAGAAAAAATACAGATATTGAACTAGAGATCTTTGTGCATGGTAGCATATGTATATCTATCTCTGGAAGGTGCTTGGTCAGTAATTACTTGTGTGGCAGGGATGCAAACAGAGGCATGTGCGCACAATCTTGCAGGTGGGAATATGCCCTTGTAGAGCGCAAACGAAAAGGCGAATATATGCCTGTATTTGAAGAGGATGGCTTTACATTTCTCTATAACTCTAAGGACTTATGCCTTATGCCCGTGATGGATAGAGTGATGGAGCTAGGTCTGGATGGTCTAAAGATAGAAGGTAGAAAAAAGACAATTTTATATGTAGCAACCACGGTCTCAACCTATAGAAAGGCAAGGGATGCATGGGCCAAAGATTCAGAGAACTTTAAGGTAGACCCAGAATGGATAGAAGAACTTAAAAAGATAACCAACAGAGGATATTTCTTGGGCTTTTTTGAAGGACAGCCGTCTAAAGATAGTATAGATTGTTGGTTTAAAGATTATACGCAGACCCACCACCTAGCCGCAAAGGTCCTTGCAACCCAAGGGGATGTAACCACATTTGAAGCCAGAAACCCCCTTATAGAAGGTATGGAGCTCGAGTGGATGTCATCTTGTTTTAAGAGGCGGAAGTTTATCCTCAATAGTGCTAATGTGGATGGTTTTCCTTCAACTTATATAAAACCCAATCAAATATTTACAATGAAGACACCTTTTAGACCCAAGACAGGTGAGTTGATAAGGAAGCCATTTAGTCAGGGCGATAAGGTATCGTAATGAAAGACTCTAATATATTAGACAGCCTAAACCCAGATCAAAAAAGGGCTGTCACTCACGTTAAGGGGCCTCTTCTGGTATTTGCTGGTGCTGGGTCTGGTAAGACACGGGTCATTATCCACAGGGCAGCATACCTGATTCATAAAGGCGTGAAGCCTTATGAGATATTGTGCCTTACCTTTACCAATAAGGCAGCTACTGAGATGAAACAAAGGTTGCAGGCCATGGCTGGGATACGTTCTGCAAATGTATGGGCAGGGACATTCCATGCATTTGGGGCGTGGTTTCTAAGGCGTGAGGCATCAAGGATAGGTTATCCTGGTAGCTTTATTATATATGACGAAACTGATCAAAGGTCTCTGATAAGGCGATGCATTAAGGACCTAAATCTAAACAAGAACAGGATAAAAGACTCTATTATTGCATGGCTAATTAATACAAAAAAAGATACTCTAAGTAATAAAATCCCTGAGCATCTGGAGATCGACCCTATGCCTATTATAAATATGTATGAAAAGAGAAAGATGGCATATTCTGCATTTGACTTCGGGGATTTGCTATATAGACCCTGCCAAATACTATCCAACCACCAGGAAGTAAGGGATAAGTACAAATCTATGTTTAGATATATACTTGTAGATGAATATCAGGACACAAATATGGCACAATATAAAATGCTGATGTCTATCATTGGCAGGGAAAAGAATATCTGTGTAGTGGGAGATGATGACCAGTCTATATATGGATGGAGGGGGGCAGATGTTGGAAACATATTGAGATTCAAGGATGACTTTCCTGAAGCTGAAGTAGTCACATTAGAGCAAAACTATCGCTCTACTTTAGATATCTTAAATGCAGCATCAAATTTGATATCAAATAATCGTACCCGTGCTCCAAAACGCCTGTGGTCTAACAACAAGGGGGAGGAAGAAGACTTAATAGTAAATGAATTTGCAGATGATGAGGATGAAGCTGGTTTTGTGGCCTACACTATAGGTAAACTTATAAGCCAAGACGTGTCCCCTAGCAATATAGGGGTATTCTACCGCATAAATGCACTCTCCAGGGTGATAGAAGAGGACCTCGTGGGTGAGGATATACCATATGTGGTATATGGAGGTATGAGGTTTTATGAACGCAGAGAAATAAAGGATATACTGGCCTATCTAAGACTTATTGCAAACCCAATGGATGAAGAAGCACTTACCAGGGTGATAAATACTCCCCCAAGGGGTATAGGTAATAAGAGCTTGGACAAACTCCATGCAATTGCTCAGGATAAAGGTTTGAGTACTATAGAGATTATGAATAAGGCCATAGAAGATAATATTATCAAAGGATCTGCAGCAAAGGGCATCAAATCTTTTCTTACTATCTTAGATACACTAAGGTCATATGCACCCGTAGTAGATATAGGTGATCTTATCTCAAGACTTGTTGACATAACCGGCCTACAAGATATGGTAGCCTCAGAGATTGATGGATTCGACAGGATAACCAGTATAAAGGAGCTTATAGCCAGCGCAAGGGGGGAGACAGACCTTGTAAGTTATCTTGAACAAAAGGCATTGATCAGCAATATTGATATACCAAAAAATGCTGATGCTGTAAGCCTTATGACCCTACACATGTCAAAGGGGCTGGAATTTGACTATGTATTTATCCTGGGGCTGGAAGAGGGACTCTTACCGCACGTAAGGTCCTTTGACTCAGGAGAGGCCATTGAGGAGGAAAGGAGACTATTATACGTAGGCATTACCCGTGCTAAAAGAAAAGCCTTTTTATCATGGGCAAGGATAAGGGGACTCTATGGAAGGGAGATGTTTCAGAGTCCATCTGGTTTTATTCGTGAGATAGAAGGCTTTTAGAACCTGTAAGCCCTCAGCTAGCGGCAAAGGGTGTCTGTGGTCTTTTAAAAGGCCATCTCCTAGGGATGGGTTCCTCTCTCGCTTGCCTGCATCGCTCTTTGATACATCCTTTAGGCTTGCTTACGGGCGACCTCTATTCGCCTTTCAGGCTCAGAAGGGAGCGATACCCCTTTAAGCAACGCCTAAGGA
>JAGGYK010000118.1 GCA_021162585.1 Deltaproteobacteria bacterium | reverse complement strand
TCCCTTGCCTTTGTAAAATACCGGCCTGCTTAAGGGAATGGGCCCTACAAGGGATATTTTATAAACAATGTAGGGGCCTTTTGCCCTCATCGGCTCTTGTGCAAAAATCAATTTGGTATTAAACAGTAAACTTAAAAGGAGGTTTATCAAAATGCATGTAAAAAAGATTATCTATCTTATCATTTTGATTGTAGCCATCGCAGGATGCGCTAGTAAGGAAGAAAAGCGCGATGTTTATTATAAAAAAGGTGTAGCCCTTTTTGAGCAAGCGGACTATACCAAGGCCAAGCTTGAATTTAAAAATGCCCTCCAGATTGACCCTCAGTTTGCCTTGGCCTATCAAAAGCTTGGTGAGTGTGAAGCCAGGCTTAAAAACTGGCGTAAGGCACTCGAGTATTTAAGCAAGGCAGTAGAGCTCGATCCAGGGTTGTTTGATGCTCAGCTCTCTCTTGCCGAGCTGTTTATAATGGCTAAACAGCTAGATAAGGCAAAGGAAAAGACCTCCATTGTATTGAACAAGGAGCCGGAAAATTCAAGGGCACTCCTATTAAATAGCATGATTCTCATTTCCGAGGATAAGGCAGGTGAGGCTGAAAAGATATTGAGGAATATTATTGCAAAAGACCCTGGAAAGATTGGTGCCTACCTCACCTTAGCAGGCCTTATGGAAAAGAAATCCGGCATACATGAGGCAGAAGTGATCTTGAAGCAAGGCCTTGAAAGCAATGTTAAAGATCCCTCTCTTTTACTGGGGCTTGCCGGTTTATATGTAAAAAAGAAGGATTTTTTACAGGCAGAGAGAATATATAAAAACCTTGTACAGTATTATCCTGAAGATAAAAACTATGTTATTGTTTTGGCAAGGTTTTACACGCTGAGTAATCAAGCTGAAAAGGCTGAAGGGGTTTTAGATTCTCTTATAAGAAATGAGCCGGCTAATGTAGATTACAGGACTTTGCTGGCAAGATTTTATCATGACCAAAAGAGATTTGATAAAGCAATTGATGTGTTAAAAAATGCAGTCTCAGACTTGCCAGGGGAGCTAAAACTACAATTGCTCTTAGCTGATATGTATTTAAAAAACAATCAGGCAGATCTTTCGCTCAAGACTTACCAGGACATTGTTGATAGCAATCCGAGAAAGCCAGAGGCATTTACTGCCAGGAACCAGATGGCCAGGATCTATTTCCTTCAGAAAAAGATCGATCTGGCCGCGGCTCAACTTGATATGGTTATTAAAGACAACCCCAAGGATTTGGATGCTCATTTTCTAAAGGGCACTCTCTTTTTGACTGAAGGCAAAGGTCTGGAGGCTGTTAACGAGTTTCGCTTTGTCGTTGATGAAAAACCGGATGATCCCAAAGGATATCTGTATCTAGCCCATGCCCACATTTTGAATAAAGAAAAGGCCCTGGCCATGGATAGTCTAAAAAAGGCGCTTCAGATCAATCCGCGATACAAAGATGCACTTGATGTGATCCTCAATCTGTACACTAAAGACAAGGCATTTGATGATGCCATTATCCTTTTAAAAGATATTCTGAGCAAAGACCCTGAAAATTTACTTGCCATCAGCTATATTGGAAATCTTTATTTACTCAAGGGAGATGTTGCAAGGGCGGAGGCCCGTTTTAAGGAATTAAAGGAGAAGGCGCCAGGAGATATAAATGGCTTTATCAAGATGGGCCTCGTCTATATGATGAAAAAGGATTATGCAAAGGCCCAGGCAGAACTGGATAAAGCGCTATCTCTCTACCCGGGGAATATAAAGGTCTTGTCAAATGCCGTGAGCCTGCAGATGTTTCTTAAGAAACCGGATATAGCCCTGAAAAAGTGCAGGCAGCAGATCGCAAAGGCGCCTGATGCCGAGCCCGGCATACGAATTCTCATGAGCCGGGTTTACAGTGCAGGAAAGAGATTTGGGGATGCTGAAGCTGAAATCAGGAAGGCGATGGAGTTAAAACCAGATGCCCTTGAACCCTATGCAGCGCTTGCAAACCTCTATCTAAAGCAAGGCAAGGTTGACAAAGGCATTGAAGAATTAGAATCCGCTCTGAACATGAAGCCGGATTCGGCAGGGATAAAATTCACAATAGCAAACCTTTATGAAGGGAAAAGGGATTATGATAATGCCCGCAGGTGGTATGAGAGGACAGTAGATGAACATCCAAAGTTTGTGCCAGGGCTCAATAATCTGGCTTATATCTATGCCGACAGATACCCGGATAAAGAAAATCTGGATAAGGCCATAAAATTTCTAAAAGATATACCGAAGAGATTCTTGAATATAGACATCCTGGATACCTTTGGATGGGTATATTATCAAAATAAGGACTATGACAAGGCATTAGAAGCATTTAAACAGGCTGAGGCTAAAGGTGATAATCCCACACTTCAACTTCATCTTGGACTTACTTATATCAAGATGAATCAATTGATCCCTGCCAGGGTCGCATTAGAAAAGGCCCTCGAAGATGAGGGGAAGGGCTTGGTAGAGAAGGATAGAAAGATAGCCCAGGAGGCCATGGAGGAGCTGGAGAAGATCTGAGATAATAGTAAACAGTAAAAGAAGTTTTGGGTGTTGGGTTTTGTGTTATACATTTAGTGAATAGTGAATAGCGAAAGATTGATGCTTTCGTAGAAGGCTAGAAGCACGTCATTGCGAGAGTTGTAGGCCCGTTCCCTTAAGCGGGCCGATGAGGGCAAAAGGCCCCTACATTTTCCATAAACTTAAAATTTTGTCCCGTCCACCATCCACCGTTTCCCACGAACATAGAACTGTTTTTAACATTGAACCTTGAACATAGAACTTAGAACATTTGATAAAAAACCCAACACTCAAAACCCAAAACTCAACACTTCTTTTACTATTTACTGTCCTTAACCGCCTTGGTTGCTAAAGAAATTTTATCGTGACCGGATGTGCGAAGTATATCCAGGACTTCTATCACCTTAAAATATGGGATATCCCTTTTGGCCTCGACAATGATATCAGCGCCTTTTGGAAGGCTCAAAAGCCCCTGTTTATCTGATGGCTTTCCATCTATCAGGATCTCTTTTTCTGATATTGCTACTGTAATGGCCTGTTTTGACAGCTCGCTGCCACTTTTTGACTCGGGAAGATCTACGCTGCTTAAATTTATTGGCGAGCCAAAAGACAGCATAAAGAATATTAAGAGGAGGAATACGACATCCACAAGGGGGGCAATATCTATAGCTGCTATCTGTTTATCCCTTGGGCGTTTGAACCTCATTTCTCACCCCTTTGTTTTTTGACTCTCGACTCACGACTGTTTTTATCGTCTTTCTGTTTGTTACTATTCACTTAGTATAACCCAAAACCTCTATTGTTCTAAGTTCTATGTTCAATGGTGTTGAAATTTTTGCCTTTAGCCTCTTGTTAACTCAAAACCCAACACTTCTTTTGCTGTTCACTGTTCACCCTTTAAATACTCTAATATCCTGGCAGAGGTCTTTTCCATCTCAAGCAGCAGATAATCACTTCTTGCTATAAGAAATCGATAGCATATATAAACAGGGATGCCTATGGACAGCCCGGCTGCAGTAGTTATCAATGCCTCTGATATGCCGGAAGCCAGCATCTGGCTTTCAGTACCTAGGGTGCCTACTGCATTAAAGGACTTTATCATACCAGATACAGTGCCAAGTAGGCCTAAAAGGGGAGAGATTGTAGCAATGATCCCTAAGATATCTATATATCTCTCTATGGTATATGCCTCCCTGGCCCCGGCTTCTTCCATATAATCCTTTATGATTTCCCTGCGCATCCCTGCATTTTTTATAGCTACAATAATCACAGAACATATTGGAGACGAATTCCTTTTGCACAATTGCTCTATGTCAGATAACCTTCCCATGCGGGTGAGCCTCTCAACCTCATAGACAAGGGTAGGTGGTATGATCTTATCCCTTCTTAAGGTAAAGAGTCTTTCGAGAAATATAGTTATAGCAATGATTGAACATGCAAGTAGGGGCCACATCATGGGCCCACCCTTTAAAAATAGCTCCCAGAGTGTCATATATCCTCCTGAAGTTTTGCCCTGAAATTGGTATATATCTATCCCATAAATGCCCATTCAAGTAAATAGCATGTAAGAAGGGGTCTAAGAAGGGGTCGGGTCTTAACATTTGACATAAGCATAACACTTCCATAGTTTTTTTGAGGAATAAATACTATTTATGTCAAATGTTAAGACCCGACCCCTGAAGTCGGTTTGCAGTTTATTTATTATCTTATTTTTTGAATCTTTTGCGGAAGTTTGCCAGCCCGATCAGACCACTGCCCAGAAGCAAGAGTGTGGCTGGCACTGGGACAGGATTATAAGTAATCTCTAACTCGGATTTATCTATATAAAAGTCTCCTCCCTTTGACCAAAGGCTGATGGTAAACTCACCATCTTCAAGGTAGGATGCTGTAACATTATAAGAATAATCACCAGTATCTACTTCCCCGAAATCCCAGGTTCCATCTTCTGCCCAACCAAAACCGAACTCCCATGGGAACAAACAACAATTATCCCCATCATCCCTTAACCAGACGGTGAGTGTTCCACTTAAGACTTTTGCTGCTGGTGGAACAAAGTCAAAGTGATGTGTCCATTTAACATGATCACGAAACCATTCAAGTTCATTTACAAAATCTCCCCCATAACTTACTAAGTCTTCAGCAGGATCTGTGTGGTTAGCATAAAATTGAGTTGTGTCAGTAAAGGTTATGGGTGATGCCCAGGTCATCTCTGCAAAGCCAAGGATAAGTATTAGTGCTATCAGACATCCTAAGACTTTTTTCATGTTTTGTTGCCTCCTCGTAGTCGATCTCATCCATTCCATTATGGTATCAGCAATAAACAAGCCAGCACTGTCTGATATATGTAACTGTAGAATATTATGAGTATTATAAGTATATTGTAGATATAAAGTGTATGAGGGATCTAAAAAATTGTAAAGTTTTTCGACGCTAATAAAGATGTATGTGTCTTATAATACCCATATTAGGTTTATATATCTTTATCCGATCATTGCTCGATTAAGGCATAAAGCGACTTCCTTGAATGTCTGGCTACCAGTTTCCATATAAATTGAGGTTGTAAAATATATCGACAGCCATCTTGATTTATTCTAAAAGTTTATTAAGATAATGACGTTAAATGAAGTAATGGACATAATCATATTTTTATCAACAGCTATACTCAGTCTTACCAGTGCCTGGATAATCTTTAAGCGTAGCAGACATAAGATTTTAAGGTCTTTGATCCCTGCCCTGCTTTTACTATCTTTAGTGGAGATTGCTCGCCTGGTTGCCTTAAGGGGTATATGGATCTGGTCATTAGCGCTTGCTTCATTCTTTGATGTGGTCTTTGTTAGTGCAATCATCTGGTTTGTGATCAGCGTAGAAGGGGGCTTAATAAAACGACAGAGGTTGATAAAAGGCATTAAATGGGGTTTGCTGCTGGGTTGTGCTGTCTATGGTACACTATTATTTATAAACCCATGGATGTTCGCAACCTATGATTTGGGAATATTTCCCATTCTTGAGATACTCGGTCAGGCTCAGGCAATTTTTATCCTGTTCGGGGCTATCTTTTTCATATGGCTGATTGAAAATATCCTGCGCTCTTCTACCGAAGATCAGAGAAGGCGTATCAAATATCTGGTGTTGGGCAGCCTTGTTATAGGTGCATCTTTTATCCCGGATGCAATTTATCGTTTAACGTATTTAACTGTGTCCAGGCAAATACTATTTTTGTGTTCTTTAATGTCATTTGTAGGTGTCTGTCTTATTATCGTTGCTTCAATAAGGGCAAGGTTGCTTGAAATAGATATATTTGTGTCGCGTTATGTGGTTTATCATTCTATTACCCTTCTGGCAGCAGGGGCTTATCTGCTGGGGATAGCCCTTGTTGTATATGGGGTGCAATATCTTGGTATTATGCCATCATTTTTAACTATAGGTCTGATTGTCTTTATCGCCCTTTTACTGCTTGTCTTTGTTTTAATCTCCCCGGATGCGAGACGTAGAGTGAGGTTTTTTATCAATACCCGCTTTTTTACCAGCAAGTACGATTACCGAAGCGAATGGGGAAAACTGAGCAGTGCTCTCTCAAACGCTGTTGATGAGAGACAGATTATTGATGTTACAGCTCGTGGTATCTTAGATAGCATGTATATCAATGAACTTACCATCTGGCTTTTAGAAGGCAATATTTACAAATGTATCTTAAGCTATCCATCTCATCTAAATGGGAATATTATTGATAGAAATCATCTTATTATTGATTATCTTGCGAACAATCCTTATTTCTCAAGAAAGGTGCCTTGTCAGGCCAATGATCCACTATGGAACAAAATCGTCTCAGGGCATAGTGATTTTTTAGATACTACAAATATTGAACTTGCTGTCCCTATGAAGGTAGAGGACAGAGTTATTGGAATGATAAGTGTGGGTAGAGAACTCCCTGGGACACCTTATGGTCAGGATGATTTCGATTTGCTCACAGCGATCGCGGCCCAGTCGAGTGTAGCGCTCATGGCGGCCAGGTTCGCCGGAGAACTTGCGGCCAATAGGGAAACCGCAGCGTTTGCCAGGATGTCTACATTTTTGCTTCATGATTTAAAAAATGCTGCAAGCAATCTGTCATTGATTGTTGAAAATGCCCCTCGTTTTATAGGAGAACCAGAGTTTAGGCAGGATATGATATGTTCCATAAAAGAGGCGCTGGGCCGTATAGATAAGGTTATGGGTAGGCTGCAGGTAATACCCAAAAAGGAGGAAGTAAAACAACAAAAGATAAGTGCAAATGCCTTTATTACTACATTAATATTACGGCTGGCACCTAGACTGGCAGAGATGCGTGTGATTCAGAGGATAGATAAAGAACTGGATATAGTTACAGATCCGGAAGTACTGGAAAAGATACTGGAAAATATTATAATAAATTCGGTTGAGGCTGTCTCAAATGATGGTCAGATTATTATAGAAGCAATTAGCGATGCAGCAGAAGTTATAATCTCTATAGAGGACAATGGGCCAGGGATGCCAGAGGACTTTATCCGCAGCCGACTCTTCAAACCTTTTCAGACTACCAAGCAAGAAGGCATGGGCATAGGGCTCTGGCAGGTCAAACACCTGGTTGATCTCTTAGGGGGAAGGATTGATGTGGAGAATCACCCAGGCTCTGGTGTAAGGTTTATTATAAGGCTGCCTGGATATAAGGAGGGGTAAGGAGGGGTCGGGTCTTAACATTTGACATAAGCATAACAATTCCATAGTT
>JAGGYK010000210.1 GCA_021162585.1 Deltaproteobacteria bacterium | reverse complement strand
TCCTTAGGCGTTGCTTAAAGGGGTATCGCTCCCTTCTGAGCCTGAAAGGCGAATAGGGAGCGCCCGTAAGCAAGCCTAAAGGATGTATCAAAGAGCGATGCAGGCAAGCGAGAGAGGAACCCATCCCGAGGATATTTTCATGCTTCGTTGTGAGCGTGGATCGCTCATACGCGTTTATATGAAAATGCCATTGTCCGTTATCCGTTCTCCATTGTCCGTTTATAGGCACAAGACATTAGGATTGGGGATAAGGCTATACAGAGAATATTTTCATTTTTTCGTTGTGGCTGATACCCATCCGCTAAGACGGAACCCCTTCAAGAGAATGGTCTCTCCAGTCTTTTTTGACTATCAACTGTTGGCTAACGACTATCGACTGTCTTTCAGGCATTCAGCTTTATATATTTACCCATTCAATATGAGGGCTTTCTCCAGGCAAAATTTTTGTTGACATGAAATACAGAAATCTATAACAAGAAGTGAGTGAGTAGTTGCTCACAATATAAATACATTATAAGGAGTGGCTTATGCTGAATGAAAAGGTTTTGGCAAGGCTCCACCTCGAGGCTGTTCTCCCTAATATGGAAACCATGGCCAAAGAAGACTCGCAGGCTTCAAAGATTGCAAAAAAATGGGATGGTAGCATTTATTTTATAGCAGGCTTATCTGGTCCAAGGGTAACTCTTCAGATCAACAATTCTCAGGTCAAAGTAATGCCTGGCAAGGTGGGGAAACCAGATATTGTGCTATTCTTTCCAACCGAAAAACTAATGAATAATATGTTTAAAGGTAGTGGCATAGGATTTCCTGTTCCCTTAAAAGGTTTTACAAAGATAATTGGCTTACTTACATTTATGAAACTTGCAAAGCGTATGGAAGAGGTGCTTAAAGGAGAAAATCCTCCAAAAGAATTGAAGGCGAAATTGACACTCAACACGATTGCCAGGGGTTCTACTATTATTGCAAACTATGACGCTGAAGGCAAAATCTTGAAAGAAGAGATGCCCAAAGGCACAGTCGAGGTACGGATAAAGGATGGCCATGCCGTGCATGTGGTATTTAGCGATGTAAAGGCTAACGGAGCTATTGGCCATGCAGAAAAGCCAAATCTGATAATGGAGTTTGCTTCCAGCGACATTGCATTGGATGTAGCAGATGGCAAGGTGGACACCATGGCAGCCATCTGTTTGGGGGACATGAACTTGAAGGGCCATCTGTTCATGGGTGAGTATGTAAATGAATTTTTAGATAAATTAGGTTTATATCTTCAATAGGGGGTTAAGAAATGGCCTATACATTTGAAAAATCAAAGGAATTATTTGCAAGGGCAGCAAAGGTTATACCTCAAGGCGTGTATGGTCATCTGACGCCTGTCATCACTGTACCAGGGGCCTATCCATATTTTATAAAAAAGGCAAAGGGGGCACATTTCTGGGATGTTGATGGAAATGAGTATATAGATTACATATGTGCTTATGGCCCTATGATCTTGGGGTATGCTCACGAAAAAGTGGACGAAGCATTTGCCAAGCAGGCAAAAGATGGAACCTCTTGTACGATTGCCTCACCCCTTATGATTGAACTTGCAGAACGTATTGTTAATCTAAATGAATGTGCTGACTGGGCCTTGTTTGCAAAAAATGGTGCTGATACAACATCTCTGGCTGTTGTACTTGCAAGGGCACATACCAGAAGGAAAAAGATCGTCCTGGCCAAAGGTGGGTATCATGGTGTACAGCCCTGGTGCGTGCCCAGCCTTGTTGGAGTTATCCCTGAAGACAGGCAACATATAATAATGGTTGAATGGGGCGACCTTGACGAATTTAAGGAAGTAGTAAAATCATACAAAGATCAAATAGCAGGTGCTTTGTTCACTCCATACCATCATCCAGCATTTGGCGATTCAGAATTGCCAAAACCAGGATTCTGGGCAGAAATGAGAAGGATCTGTGATGACAATGGAATCGTTCTGATCATAGATGATGTCAGGGCTGGATGGCGACTGGATCTTAAAGGATCAGGGCATTACTTTGGTTTCAAGCCAGATATAGCATGCTATTGCAAGGCCATAGCTAATGGCTATTCTATATCTGCCATTGTAGGTACAGAAAAGCTGCGCTTAACCGCAGCAAAGGCTTATACTACAGGATCTTACTGGTTTAATTCACCAGAGATGGCAGCAGCACTAGCCTGTATAGATGAGATGGAAAGGATTGATGCACCTGCCATCTTAAGAGAAAGGGGTATGGCTCTAACAAATGGTCTAAAGGAGCTTGCAGGGGCTCATGGATTACAGGTGACGATTTCAGGGCCACCAGCAATACCCTTTATGTCATTTAGTAATGAAGAGGACTTCATGCGAAGCCAAGTATTCTGTGCAGAATGCTCAAAAAATGGGGTTTATTTCCATCCGCACCATAATTGGTTTATAAGCGCTGCGCACACAGAAGAGGATATAAAAAAGACACTGGATGTAGCAGACAAGGCATTTAAGGTAGTTAAAAATCAATTTGGAGGTTAACCACTCCCAAACCAGGGGCATTCCCCTTGCCCCTGGTATATCCTATTCGCCCCTTACTTCTTTCAAGCGATTCATACGATAGACAAAGGCAAGAATTTCTGCCACTACCTGATAGAGCTCTTCAGGGATTTCCTCATTTATATCCAGCCGATACAAGGCATCCAAAAGGGCCTTATCCTCCTTAACAGGGATGTCGTGGGTCCTGGCAATAGCCAAAATCTTCTCGGCCAGCTTGCCCTGGCCTTTTGCAGTTACCTTGGGTGATGTATCCTTACCCCTTTTGTATCGCAATGCTATAGCCTTATCTCTTCCCGTTTTCATACTACCATATCCAACCCAGTATCACCTACTGGAAGGTTCTTATGTACAACCTCTAAACGTCTTATACTAAGCCCTAAACCATCTAACCTATCAGCAAGTTCTCCCAGGTGAGAACGCAAAAGATCAGCCACATCCTTAAGGTTAGATATAATCTCCATATCAATTCCATCACAAAGTCTGACGGTACAGCCTATGGTGCCTATATGATCTGTATCCATACAGAACTTAACTGTATATCCTTTTGTTTTATCCCCTTCAATCACCACCCTGGCGCTACCTCTGGAATCCCTTTCAACAATAGGTATAAGTAAAAAGGCAAGGGCCTGAGGAAATTTGGAGCTCTCTTCCAGTAAAGATATTATCAACTTGTAAGCATCCATGTCATGGGCTGCTCTGGAAAGTGCATGTTGTATGATCTCCTTTATGTTAAACGTACTAAGATGTGCCTTGCCCATAACACCCACAAAACGCTCTACAATACTATCTATAACCTTCTGGGCTCGCATGGGGCTATTGAAGTTATCTACAGGTTTTAAGACTATTTTCGGATGCACAGAGTGAACTCTCAAATTCAAGACTTGTCCTTTTGACAAATTAATGGTGGTTTCAACGAGCAGACGCCTGCCAAATAAAGAAACCAAAACCAGTCCACCCTTTGGCTGTGAGAGTATGGTAGCAACTATGCGCCTCCCCACAGATATAGAAGGTATCTGATCCTTTAAGGTTATACTGCCTGTATACTTTAATCCAGAGAGACTATGGAGCATAACACAATCAATCTTCTTTCTCTTTGATCTTAAGCATAAGCTCGACCTCCCCCACAGGAATACCAGTTACCTGAGAAATACTGACAGGATCAAAGCCACCTTTACTTAGCTTAAGGATATCTGATTTTGTATACTTCCTGATCGTAGATGCCTTGTCAATGACCTCCTCTAAGCTGTTCAATATTGCTTTGGCATTGTCTATTCTTGCATCTAAGCCCTTCATTACATTTGAGATAAGCTCTACCTTTTCCTGGATCTGACTTGAAAACTCACTTGAGAGGTCCTTTGATTCGCCAATTATCTCTTTTAATCTATCTAAGACTTCTGAGGGTATCTTATCTCTCTTTTCTCTGACAAAGATAAATATTACCAGACCAAGAAATATTATCTGAAGAATAAATTGTGCTATAAGTAAGATCTTGGTAGAATCCAATGCTATATCACCAGATCAATGATGTGCTTCTTTTCCTTCTTGCTCTTATCGTCTTTGCCTTTGGCCTTACCTTTTTTATCCTGTCGTTTTTTTTCGTGCTCACGTTGATTTACTGCTATCTCTTGACTCTTTTTGGCAGCGCTTACTTCTCTGCTTAGACGCAATCTCTCCCTGGCCTCCTCCTCAGTGAGAATCTGCTTAGTGACCTCAGACTGAGCAAAAGGACTCTGAGTGGCCTTCTCAATCCTACCTGCCTGTGACAATATTACCGATATATCACTTGGACCAGGCATAAATCCTCTCCTAAATTACCTTATCGACTGATCTTTATATCATCTTAAATCGTTTTACGCAAATTTTTCACTCCTGCACACCCTTCCAGGAGTGAATTGGTGGTGAATAGTAAATAGTTTTATATGAAAATAGGGGTCAGGGAT
>JAGGYK010000284.1 GCA_021162585.1 Deltaproteobacteria bacterium | reverse complement strand
TCTGTCCTTAAGGCTAGTGTGTTTACAAAAAATCCAATAAGACTCTCTAAATCAGGATGATTCCTGCCTGCAATCGGAGAACCAATTATAATGTCCTCCTGATGCGTCAGCCTGTTTAATAATACACCAAATGCCCCAAGCAATATCATAAACAAGGTGACATCATGGCCCTTCGATAACTCCTTCAACCTTGATGTAAGTGCTCCATCAATGCTAAACCTGTGCACAGAACCATTTTGCGTCTGCACCGGAGGCCTTGGACGATCTGTAGGAAGATCCAATACAGGTAAGCTACCACCTAACTTCTTAAGCCAGTACTTCTCCTGATCCTTTAGGCTACCATCCTCCAATAGTTTGTTCTGCCAATAAGCAAAATCCTTGTACTGAATACGTAACTCAGGAAAATCAGGTTTTTCGCCCTTTGACAAGGCAATATAACTAGACACTACCTCCTTTATCAAAATCTCCATGGACCAACCATCAGAGATGATATGGTGCATCGTAAATACAAAAAGATAACTAGTATCAGAGATCTTGAATAATTTTGTCCTGAAGAGCGGCCCTTTTGATAAATCAAAAGGCCTCATAACCTCTTCAAGAGCAACCTCCCTTAGAACATCCTCACTTGCATCCCTATCCACTAAGTCCACAACACCAAGATCTACCTCAAAATCATCTGATATCACCTGTACAGGATTACCCTCTATATCCTTAAAGATAGTCCTTAATGACTCGTGCCTATCAACTACTGCCTGCAGGGCATCCCTCATTGCACCTACATCTAGATCACCCTCCAAAACTACAGCCATGGGTATATTATACGTAGCAGTATCAGGCGCCATTTGATCCAAGAACCACAAGCGCTTCTGAGCATGTGACAGCTCATAATGATCCTGCTTTGGTAGAACTTCTATCTGCCTGTATTTATACTCAGAACTATCAAGAGAGGCTATGACCCTACAAAGACCCTCTATAGTAGGTTCCTCAAATACACTACGTACAGGTAAATCAATGCCTATCTTCTTCTTTATCCTGGAGACCACCTGCGTTACCTTTAAAGAATGACCACCTAAATCAAAGAAATTATCATAGATTCCTACCCTGTCTAAACCAAGAACCTCCTTCCATATATCAGCTATGATCTGCTCTGTATCATCACGAGGAGCTACATACTCTATACCTGTATCCGGACGCAGGTCTTCTGGATCCGGGAGAGCAGGTCTATCCACCTTGCCGCTTGGATTTAGCGGTAATGCATCAAGGCGGACAAACCTCAAAGGTATCATATAATCAGGCAGTGTTTTCCCTAAGAATCCTCTTAAGTCTGGAACAGGAATTTCTTTGTCTGAAACATAATAAGCTATCAGGTATTTAGTACCAGAGCTGTCTTCTTTATCTATAACCACACAATCACTTATATCAGGATATCCTGAAAGAACAGTCTCTACCTCTCCTAACTCTATACGAAAACCTCTTATTTTTACCTGATAGTCCATCCTTCCTAAGAACTCTATATTCCCATCAGGAAGCCATTTGCCTAAGTCACCTGTTTTATATAAGATTCCGTTATTACTAAATGGATCTTGTATAAAGTTCTGCTTTGTCTTTTCAGGGTTATTCAGATATCCCTTTGCAAGACCATCCCCTCCTATGTACATCTCACCAGGTATTCCAACAGGCATTAAATTCAAATTGTCATCAAGTATATATATCCTTGTATTGGCAATGGGTTTGCCTATAGGGACATAAGCCGTAGAGCCCAGAGACCTAAGATCAACGTGAAAATACGTGGAATCAACACTGCTTTCTGTGACCCCGTATACATTTGTCCATTTCATCTCTCTACCAGATGACCCTTTATAAAAACGCTCAACAAGATTTGTAGCTAAGGGCTCGCCTCCGATAATAACATGCTTTAAATTCAACCCTTGCTTATTAGCAATGCCACTATTCACCATTAGCTCCCACAGAGAAGGCGTACCATCAATAATTTCAATATTATGCTCTAATATATAGGGTATCAATAAACCCATATCCCTCTTGATATAGCCAGGGATGGGATATAATCTATGACCTAAGAGTAAACTGGCAAATATCTGCTGGACAGATGCATCAAATGTAAAAGAGGCTACTTGAGCTACATTTAAAGGTGCACTATAATTAGAGTAGACCTCTTTTTGCAATGCATATACAAGGTTTACGACCCCTTTATGAGGCACTAAAGTGCCCTTGGGCCTCCCTGTAGATCCAGACGTGTATATGGCATAAGCAATGTCCTCGGGAGTATTTACATGATCTGGGTTGGTGCGATCGCAGGAGGATATTGCACCCCAATCTCTATCTAAAAATAGGGTATCTATTTTATAATCAGGAAGCCTATCCGATAATTTTTCTGTGGTAATAATTACTGGTGCATTACTGTCTTTGAGTATATATTCAATGCGCCCCTTAGGAAATTCAGGGTCTATAGGCAAATATACACCCCCTGCCTTCAAGATACCCATAATAGCCATAATTGTCTCTATTGGAGACTCAATCATAATGCCTACAAGGTCGTTAGGGCTTATACCTTTATCTCTTAGATAATGTGCTAGGTGGTTAGTGTTTATATTTAACTCCCTATAAGTAAGAGAGTTACCATCAAATGCAACGGCTATTCTATCTGGCACATCTTCCACCTTAGACTCAAACAGATCAACCAGTGTCATATCTTTGGGATAGGGCTCCTCTGTATCATTAAAATCTCTAAGCAGCAGTTCCTTTTCATCAGGACCCAAAAATTCCAGGTGAGAAATGGGAGCATTGGCATCTTGGGCCATATCAAGCAAAAGGTTCTTAAGATGGCCGATCATATGCTCAATAGTCGCATCCTTAAATAGATCATTGGCATATTCTAAACACAATTCCATCTTGGAACCTGGCCTTATTACAAGTGTAAGATCATAATGTGTCATCTCCTGGGCATCAAAATCTGATATACGGATTTGACTATCTATATCTGTCCCTTCAAAATTTGTAGGGTAATTCTCAAATATTACTATACTATCAAAAAGGCCTTTGCTTCCTGAAACACCACTGCATGCCCTAACATCTGGCAGGAAAGAATATTCATATTCTTGTATCTTTAAAGACTGTGTTTGTATCTCTTTTAATAGATTTAGGATGGTTACACTATTATTCCACTTAGCCCTTACAGGAAGGGTATTGATAAACAACCCTATCATTTCATCAGAGCTAGGTAGGCTCGCGGGTCTTCCTGATATTGTGGCACCAAAGACTACATCATCTTGATTAGAATATCTTCCCAGTAAAATAGCCCACGCTCCCTGTACCAAGGTGCTCAAAGTAAGGCGCATCCTGCGAGCTGTACTCTCCAGTAGGGATGTCTGCTCTTTTGAAAATACTAATGTTTGTTTTCCCACATTATAAATATCACGTCTTAATGGTTTATAATCTAAAGGCAGAGGTGTTGGTGTGGAGAAATCATTCAATAATTTCTTCCAGTATTTTAGGGCATCTTTGTTGTCCTGCTTATTTAACCAGCTAATATAGTTTTTGAACAAAGGCCGCTTTATATCAGGTAAAGGTTTTCCTTCATAGACAGCTAAATATGCTGTAAATAGATCATTCATGATTAAAGGCAGGCACCAGCCATCCATTAAAATATGATGATAACGCCATGCAAAATAAAACCTTTCTTCCTCCAGAATAAATAGATCCAGCCTCATAAGAGGCCCTTTTGATAGATTAAATGTCCTTTTAGAGTCTTCATCAAGAAATTTTGCTATCTTTGTCTTACAACTCTTCTCATCCAACGCCTTTAAGTCATGTATATGAAATTCTGGGAGCCGGTCTTTAAGTACTACCTGAACTGGGTGATTTAGGCCTTCCCATCTAAATATAGTCCTGAATATTGGATGGCTCTTTCCTAGATGTTCCCAGGCCTTGGTAAAACATTCTATATCTAAAGAGCCCTCAATAGTATATGTGTATCTCTCGGAATAGATGGGGGAATCCGGGTCATACAGGGAATGAAACAACATGCCCTGCTGCATGGGGGAAAGAGGATATATATCCTCAATCTTCTTGCTGGCCTTTTTCATAGCTAATATAGTTCCTCCCTTTTTCCTCAAGTGTCCTGGATTTCATCCAGAAGCTCATCTAACTGATCCTGTGTTATATCATTAAGGGCAAAATCAGAAGGCGTATACCCTTCGTGTTCTGGTTCCATGCAAAACCGAACTATATCTTCTAATTCACTCTTGAATCTCTGAGCCAAAGATTTGATTGTACTATCCAGATACTTATTTCTGCTATATAGAAAATCTATATGCAATCTTGAGTTCACCACCTTACAATTTATATCTATCAGGTGCTCCCGGGTATTTCGTGGATCAGCAGGCATAGCCTTAATCCGCTCTACAAATCTGATCCCATCCCCTATACTTGCCTGGGTTATCTGACCGAGATAATTAAAGCATACTTGAGGTTTAATGTTATAAAATAGGGCCTTATCAACCTTTAGATCATCACTCATATATTTCAGCACACAGAAGTTGAAACCCTTATGCGGTATGGTATGCAACCTCTCCTTCACATACTTTATATGGGTACCTAAATCTTCACCTCTATCTATGGCTAAACTCACAGGATA